>JAKPAQ010000184.1 GCA_029779385.1 Actinomycetes bacterium
ATTTATATCCCCACTCACCCACAAGGGGTCCTCAGAAATAAATCTACCTATATTTTCGTCATATGAGCGCATTCGCATGTAGAGGACGCCACTGCTATCTTCCGACACACCCCATCCGCCATGAAATTCAAATTCATTATCTATAGTCTCATCCTGCCATAGTGCCGCACCAAATGGTGTATATCCGTAAGAATTGGCGACACCACCATCTGAATTGGTGACAGCGATTACCGATCCAACTTCACTGAGATCATAGTAGCTTTCTGCCCCTTCGCGTTCAGTGCGAGCGACCAAGCCCCGCCCGTGCACATAGGTCGAGAAATGATTAGCTTCGCGATACTCGACAACGACATCACCAAAGCCAAAGGGATCAACGAGGAACTCGGTACGCACCCCGTCGATGATTCTAGCAGTCCGATTTCCAAAAACGTCGTACTCATACTCGGTCAGGCTGCCGTTCGCATCAGTGACCGCGGCCAAGCGGTTCTCCGTGTTGTAGCTGTAGCTCCAGGAGCCGCTGGCGGTGACCTTCGACAGCATGTTGCCGGCGGCGTCATAGGTGAAACTGGTATCGTCAACGGAGGTGTATTGATTAAGCGCGTTCGTCGTGTAGTCGATCCTGGCGCCATCCTCGATGACGCTGACGCGATTGCCGGCGGCGTCGTATTCGTAGGCGAGGGATTTGTCGGCCACACCGGCGCGGCTGGATTCGAAATGCGCCGAGGTGAGTTGGCCGGCCGCGTCGTAGCCATAGATCCAGTTGCCATCGGACGTGGCCATGCCGATCCGATTGCCGGCGGTGTCGTAGGTGTAGCTGAAGGACGACGATACCGCGCCGCCCGGGGCGGTGTTGACGATCGAGGAGAGGCGACCCGCCGCGTCATAGGTGTAGTCGGTGGCGGTGCCGTTGGCGTTCTCCTCGCGAAGGAGGTTGCCCGCGCTGTCGTAGGCGTAGTCGACACGTACGGTTCCCTGCGAAACGGAGGACAAACGTCCAGCGCTGTCATAGGTGTACAGGGTCCGGTGGCCGTCCTGATCCTCCATTGCGGTCCGACGACCCGCAGCGTCGTACTCGTAGGCAAGAGAGCGGCCGTTCGGATATCCGATCGCCGTCACGCGGCCGGCGGCGTCGTAGGCAACCGTGGTGTCACCCTCTGCTGTCGTCGC
>JAKPAQ010000188.1 GCA_029779385.1 Actinomycetes bacterium
GTTATTTGCCATAACGACCCGGGCGCCTACAACTGGATTATTCAAAGCGGTCATTTTGTCGCAATGATCGACTGGGATTTGGCCGGGCCTGGTCGACCGATCGACGACTTGGCTTTCCTGTGTTGGACGGCAATCCCGCTTTATCGCCCGATTGACCCGGCCGAAGCCGCCCGTCGAATCGACCTCGTCGTTGACGCTTACGCCGAGTTCGGCCCGATGGCATTGCTTGACGCCATAGTCGAACGAATGACGCTGGCGACCGACCGAATCGCCGCCGGAATCGAACGCGGCGACCCGGGCATGGTCAATCTGGCGGCGCGGGGCGAACCGGCCAGAACCCGCGATCGGCTGGCCGCCTTCGAGCAGCGTTTGCCCGAACTTCGAGCATTGCTCTGAAGTTGACCCGAAGTGTGACCGCGATCACGTAAGTTGACGGCCATGGATTCAGCGCTCTCGACCGTCGGACTTCCCATTGGCCTCGGCATCATCATGTTCGGTTTGGGGCTTTCCCTGACCGTGGCAGATTTCATCGCGGTTCGAAAGGCGCCCGCAGCAGTCGCTATCGCGCTGCTGTGCCAACTGATCATCTTGCCGGTGATTTGCTTTGGCCTGGTGCTGGCCATGGATCTGCCCCCGATCTTCGCGGTCGGCATGCTTCTGCTGGCGGCCTCGCCCGGCGGCAGTACCGCGAACCTGTTCAGTCACCTGTTCCGCGGTGACGTCGCCCTGAACATCACCTTGACCGCGATCAACTCGATCGTCGCTCTTTTTACCCTGCCGTTGGTCACCAACCTCGCGCTGAACCACTTCGACCTCGGTGACGAGATGACGATGCAGTTCAAGAAGGTCATCGAAGTGTTCGCGATCGTCTTGGTTCCGGTCGCGATCGGCATGTTCGTCAAGGCCAAATCGCCAAGCTTCGCTGACAAAATGGATCGGCCGGTTCGGGCCGGCTCGGCGCTGATTCTGTTGGTGATCATCTTGGGGATCGTCGCCGATCAGCGAGAAAACATCAGCGGCTACCTTGCCGATGTCGGTCTGGCGGTTGTCCTGTTCTGTCTAATCAGCTTGGCCGTTGGCTTCTTCGTGCCACTGTGGGCCGGGGTGCGCGAGCGCCAAGCGGTCGCCTGTTCGTTCGAGGTCGGCATCCACAACGCCACCTTGGCTATCTATGTGGCGGTCGAGATTCTCGACAACGTCGAACTTTCGGTCCCCGCCGCCGTCTACGGCCTGTTGATGTTCATCCTTGCTACTGCGTGGGGGTTCGTCTTGACCAAACTGATCTTGCCGCGTTCGGAGACCAGCGAGCTTGCCGCGAAGTGATATCGGTAGTACGTGCTGATAGTTCACTTTGACGAACGAGACGACGCCGAACACTTCGCTTCGGCGTTGAGCGCGTCGAACATTTCCTGGCAGTTGATTCGCGAGGAGTTCGCCGGCGAAGAGGACGCCGAGGACGCGGCCTGGCTAGTCGAAGTCGATGACCAAGAAGGCCGAGTAGCTCAGTTGGTCGCCGACTTCGGCGGCTGGGTGAGTACAAACGCAGCAGTTCAAAGCCTAGTTCTGCCGGATTTGCCGGTTGGCCCAAAGCGATTCAAGCAGGAACCGCCCGCCAGTTAGTTAGCCGAAACGTCGCCAGGCCGTTCGACTACGCCGGTGTAGAGGATCTGCATCATCTGGTCAACGATCTCTTCGCGATCGATCTCACGGCCGAGCCACCTGGACATTGACGCGGTGAACCAGATGGCGCCGAAGGTCTTCTCGTGATTGCGGCGGATGTCGATGCCGTCGTGAATCAAATCTGGGATGCCGGCGGTAGTGATGCTGGTGGCCACATTGAACAACGCGTCGAGTCGTTCGATCAGTTTGGTGCGAACGGGGGAGTCGGGGCCAAATGCGGTGGCGCCAATTAGCGGGCCGAGGTCGACCGCAATGTCGGTCAGGTCCGAGATGAACTGAGTGATCGCTTCGTCGACTTGCTTTTCTGAGCCCGCCAATCCGCGCTCAATCTCTTTGGCGTTGTCTAACGCCTTATACATAGCCGCGTCGATGGACTCGAGGACCGAAGCCTCAAAGAGTTCTTCTTTGGATGGGAAGTGGCGGTAAAGCATCGCTTCGTTGATGCCGGCTTCGGCCGCGATGTCGCGTGTTCGAGTCCCGGCATAACCGTTTGCCGCGAAGACCCGACGGGCCGACTCGATGATTTGGACACGGCGCTGTTCGGCGGCCATTCGCCGTCTAGGTGCCGCTGTTTTATCAACCACGTATGTAACGGTAAGTCACGAAACCAAGCAAAATGGCCAAGTTTCTGAAACTGGTGTGACTGGTGTGACTCATGTGACTGAAGTTCTCACGGATACCAGATTTGCAGTGTGATTTTCGTCATTTCGGTTGCAAGTGTCTAAGTGCGCCCCTAATCTGAATCTTGTTGACGAAGTCAGCACCTACTTACTTAGGACGGGAAGCTGCTCCCGCCTTCGCGAAGGAGATAGAGATTATGAGCGTTCCGAAGCCGCTCGTTCGAGCTGGACTGCGATTTGTCCGACCGATGATGCACTCTTCCAAGGTTAGCTTGGGCACCAAGCGGACCCTGGCCGATTCCATCGCCGGCGGCGCAATCGCCCCAGACGGCGCCATCTACGACTTTGACGTTATCGCCGGCATGCCGGTGCAGGTAGTCACTGTTGAAGGCGCTGGCCCGACCTCAGGTCGCGCCACGATGGTTTACCTGCACGGCGGCGGCCACGTCGTCGGCAGCGCCCAGGCGTACCGCGCATTTGCCGCGAACCTGGCCAAGTCGTCCGGCATGGACATCATCCTCCCCGAATACCCGCTCGCACCCGAAAGCCCATACCCGGCTGCGCTGGACTCGATGGTTGCGCTGTACCGCGCCCTGCCGGCCTACGGCGTCGACCTGTCGACCGTCGTCCTCGCCGGTGATGACGCTGGCGCCGGACTCGCCCTAGCCGTAGCGATGGAAATTCGCGACCAAGGCCTGCCGATGCCGGCCGCGATCGGCATGATCAGCCCGTGGCTCGACTTGAGTCTGGACCTTGAGCGCAAGCGCCCGTCGGCCGGCGACCCGTGGTTCACCCCCGCACTGGCCACCCGTTGGGCCCGCCCATACGTTGCCGGCGCCAACCCCAAACTTCCTGGGATCTCCCCGCTGCACGGTGACTTCGACGAACTTCCCCCGATCGTCATCCACTACTGCGGACTCGATCCGCTGCACACCGACGCCGAAGCGTTCGTCGCCAAGGCGAGCGAAATGGAAGCGGGCCCGCGCGTCATCGCTAGCGAATTCCCGACCATGTGGCAGTCGTTCCATCTTCAGGTGGGCCGCCTTGAAGCCGCCGATTCGGCCGTCGCCGAATTCGGTACCTCCTTGGCCGAGTTGGCCGCCGCACCGCGGGCCTCGCGCCCCGGCGTCGTGCCGATCAACCGGCCAGTCGCCGGCCGTGGCGGTCGCCGCCTGACCTTGGTCAAGCCAGTTGCTGACCTAGAAACTCCATCTGCACAAGCTTGAGGTTCTCGGCAACTTCCTCTTGAGGCGTCATATGAGTGACGCCAACTAGCGGCAGTACCGTATGCGGTTTGCCAGCAGCTAACAGAGCCGCCGAAAGCCGCAAGGTGTGCGCGGCAACGACGTTGTCATCGGCCAAACCGTGAATCAACATGAGTGGTCGGGTCAGCTTCGGCGCTAGGTGAGACAGCGAATTCTGTTCGTAAACCTGCGGGTTTTGCGCCGGATGACCCAAATAGCGCTCGGTGTAACAGGTGTCGTACAGCTCCCATTCGGTCACAGGCGCTCCAGCGACGGCCGCGTGGAAGACGTCCGGGCGAGCCAGCACCGCCAACGCCGACAAGTAGCCGCCGTAAGACCAGCCGGTGATCCCGACACGGCCAGCATCGACATCTTCTGGATAGCGTTCGGCGATCGCCTCAACCGCCGAGACCTGGTCGGCCAAGGTCACTTCGGCGAACTTGTGCAAAATCGCCCGCTCCCACTCGTGCCCGCGACCCGGCGTCCCGCGCCCGTCGGCCACGACCACACAAAAACCCTGGTCGGCCATCCACTGCGCTTCAAGGAACATGCGCCCGGCAGCCAATACCCGCTGGGCGTGCGGACCGCCATAAGGATCCATCAAGATCGGCAGCCGCTTCGAGCCTCGGACGTGA
>JAKPAQ010000199.1 GCA_029779385.1 Actinomycetes bacterium
CACCGGCACGATCCCGACCAGCGTCGTAGACTTCCTGTCGCGCAACACGGCCAGCCTTGCCGCCGCGCCAACCGACAACATCGATCCCGATCTGAAGATCGCCCAGAAGTTCAAGGCGACCTTCCAGGCGGACTACAATGCCGATCTTGGCGGGCTGGGCGACAACTGGCTGTTCGGTGTGCAGTTCCTCTATGACAACACGCTGCAGGGCTACATGTGGCGTGACCTGCGCTCTGTGGCGGTGGGCACCCTGCCCGACGGCCGCACCCGCTATGGTCCGATCGGTGGTGCGGCAACGACCAACCGCGATCTCCAGCTCACCAATACCAGCGACGGTCGCAGCCTGTTCGGCACTTTCCGCTTTGCCAAGAACTGGGACTTCGGTCTTGGCATTTCGGGTAGCTACACCCGTGCGGACGTGAAGGACCGTTCGTCGTCCACGTCGTCGACCTCGTCCTCGAACTACGGCAACAATGCGTTCCTCGATCCGAACCTGCCGGAATATGGCCGTTCGATCTACGAATACCGCAACCAGTGGAAGTTCGGCGTGGACTTCAGCCGCGCGTTCTTTGGCGATGCCAAGACCACTGTATCGCTGTTCGGTGAACTGCGTTCGGGCCGTCCCTACAGCCTGACCATGCTTGACAACAGTGGTGGTCGTGGCGCTGTGTTCGGCACCGTGGGCAACCTCGGCAACATGCTGCTCTATGTCCCGACAGGGGCGAACGATCCGCTCGTCCAGTTCGAAAATGCCGCTGCTGAAACCGCGTTCAACGGGCTGGTCGACCAGCTTGGCCTTGGCAAGTATCGCGGCAAGATCGTGCCGAAGAATTCGCAGACCTCGCCAAACTTCTTCAAGGTCGATCTGCACTTCGGGCAGGAAATCCCGATGCCGGTCCTGTCGGCGGGCAAGATCGAACTGTTCGCTGATGTCGAGAACGTGCTCAACATGATCGACAAGGACTGGGGCGCGCTGTCGCAGGTGGAATTCGCCTACAACGCCGCCATCGTCCGCGTGACCTGCGCGGCAACGTCGGGGGCCAACTGCACCAAGTATCAGTATGGCACCGTGCAGGCCCCGAACGAAGTGCTTCAAACGCGCCAGTCGCTCTATGGCATCCGCATCGGCGCGAAGGTCAAGTTCTGATCA
>JAKPAQ010000204.1 GCA_029779385.1 Actinomycetes bacterium
GTTGACATCAAAACTCAGGTTGTCGACCGCAGTGGATGATCCGTAGCGTTTGGTCAAATTCCGTAGTTCGATCACTTCCGGCCCCTCGGTTGATCTCTGGATTGACGTCTTCAATGACGCTATCCGCGGCTTGGCGCCCAGACGAGAGGCCACGGTCTGAACTTTTGGGCGCGCAACTACGACTGTGGTCATAGGTGAGGGTTACGGACATGCAGTCGCAGCGAGAAACCGACGAGGCACGCACCCGGCATCGACGCGTACCCTGGCATCGTGACTTCATCAACTTCGAGCCGCAACGAGAGCTTCTCCGACGTAGCGATGGCTGCCCGCGATGCCGCCGCAAAGCTGGCGACAGCGACGCGCGCCACCAAAGACGCTGCGCTGACCCAGATCGCCGACGCGCTCGATGCGAATACTGAACGGATCGTCGAGGCCAACGGTTACGACATTGAGCGGGCGACGGCTAATGGGACCTCGGCCGCGCTGATCGACCGGTTGACGCTGACCCCAGAGCGCATCGCGGCCATTGCCAATGCCGTGCGAGACGTGGTGAAACTGCCTGATCCCATTGGTGAAGTGATTCGCGGCTACACGTTGCCGAATGGTTTGCAGGTGCGCCAATTGCGGGTACCGATGGGTGTCGTCGGCATGATCTACGAAGCCCGCCCGAACGTCACTGTTGATGCAGCAGTGCTTGCGTTGAAGAGCGGGAACGTCGCATTGCTACGAGGGTCGTCGTCCGCGTTCGACTCCAACACAGTCCTGGTCGACGTCATGCGCGAGGCATTGGGGCAGTCCGAGATCACCCCCGATGCGATCTTGCTAGTTCCCGGAACCAGTCACGAGTCAGTCAAGGAACTCCTCACGGCTCGGAAGTTCGTGGACGTGATCATTCCTCGCGGCGGAGCAGAGTTAATCAACTCTGTGGTCGAGAACGCCACCGTCCCCGTTATCGAAACCGGGGTTGGGAACTGTCACGTCTACGTGGATGCAGATGCCGACGTCGAGACGGCGGTGGCGATCCTGTTGAACGCCAAGACTCAGCGACCGAGCGTCTGCAACGCGGCCGAGTCATTGTTGGTTCACGCTGACATCGCGGACAGATTTCTGCCGGTTGCACTGACCGCCTTGGCGAATGCCGGCGTGACGGTTCACGGAGACGACGCCATGATGATTGTCGGCAAGGAGTTGGGTATCGAGGTTCCCGCCGTCACCGACGAAGACTGGGCGGCGGAGTATTACTCACTTGATATCTCCGCAGGCGTCGTGCCGTCGATCGACGCAGCGATCGCTCACATCA
Organism: Actinomycetes bacterium; assembly: GCA_029779385.1. Next base: position 1,301 of record JAKPAQ010000204.1, read on the forward strand.
GGCGTTGGTCCACTGGGCACACCGAGGCGATCGTCAGCGATTCGGCCGCGGCGATCGCGACGTTCACCGGCGAGGTCGACTCTGCGGCAGTCATGGTCAACGCCTCCACCCGGTTTACCGACGGTAGCGAATTTGGGTTCGGTGCTGAAATCGGCATCTCGACGCAGAAGTTGCACGCGCGGGGTCCCATGGGCCTAGCGGAACTCACAACCACAAAATACGTCGTAACAGGCGATGGTCAGGTGCGTTCCTAAACCGAGCGCGCTATGGTGACCCCATGTTCTTGAGTCTGCTTGCTTCTGCGACGGAGATGGCCAACGGCACCT
>JAKPAQ010000231.1 GCA_029779385.1 Actinomycetes bacterium
CTGGCCAATGAACTCATATCCCATCTGCGAGACGCGAATCGACTCGGCACCGGTGATGATCTGCGGAATCGACCCAGCCACGCCCATCATTGCGAAAGTGACGATGAATGCCGGGACGCCGGTATTGACGATGAGAAAGCCGTTGATCGCGCCGATCAACGCACCCGCCATCAGACTCAAGACGACCGCAGACTGCCAGTCGAGGCCGACGGTCTCCATGAGCAGCGCCGCCAGGACGCAAGTTAGCGCTGTCACCGAGCCGCACGACAGGTCGATGCCGCCGGTGAGCAACACGAAGGTCTGGCCGAGACACAAGAAACCGATCACCGCCCCATTCAGAAGCAGGATGAGAATATTGGAGACGGTAAGGAAGTTTGGCGTCGCCAGGTAACCGGCGACAAAGACCACCAACAACACGGCGGCAATCCCCGACTCGGCGGGAATTGTCACTTTCCGGCCGACGGCCGGTTCTGAGACGCTATGACTGCTCACTCTGAAACTCCTGTTTGCGTTACTGATCTTTTCACTTACAACGCGTACTCGGCGTCGCGCATTTTTGAAAACTCTTCATAGATGTCGCGATACTCCGCAACAGCCTGCGGCCTCGGCTGCGCACACATGTCGTAGTCGAGTTCGACGTACTCGTCGCACACGTCGCGTAGCGTGACGGTGTCGCCCTTGTGGCGCAGATCGACCGTCAGGGCGAACAAGGCCGCGCCAAACGCACCGCCCTCGTCGGACTTCACGCGCACCACTTCGGTATTGAACACGTCGGCACAAATCTGTCGCCATGCCTGGCTGTTCGCCCCACCGCCGGTCAGTCGGAACTGCGATGGTTTGCCGAAGGAACGTGTCGAGCGCTCGTAGCCCCACATCAGGCCGAAAGCCACCGACTCGGCCATCGCGCGCATCAGGTTGGGGCGTGTGAAGTTGTCGTAGGACAGACCCTTGATCGTCGCCCGTGCATTCGGCACTGGCGGCATGCGCTCGCCGTTGAAGTACGGAAAGATACGGATACCGGCCGCGCCGGGGGCGGCCTGGTTGATCAACGTCTCGATGTCATTGACCGGGATTTCAAAGAGGTTCTGCAGCAGCGAGGTCGACGACGTGGCATTCATCGTGCAGGTTGTCGGAATCCAGCCGTCCTCAACGGCGCAGAAG
>JAKPAQ010000244.1 GCA_029779385.1 Actinomycetes bacterium
CCGCATACGACATTTCGCCGTTCGCGGTGGAGCGAAAACCGCGAGCGAGTTCGTGATAGAGCCTTCGCGGCCGGTAGTGCGGCACACCCAGTTTGGTGCAGGTTTTGCTGAACATCAGCGAGTGCCGGCATTCGTCGGCGATTTCAACGAGGGCGAATCGAAATTCTGGGTCACCGTAATCGGCCGAATACTGCGACCGCAGCACCATCGACTGCAGCATGGTCTCGAACCAGATGCCGGTGCTCATGATGGAGCCGACTTCGTGTCGGGTCAGGTCGATTCGCTGCTGCTCGGTCATCTCGTCCCATAGGCGGGTGCCGTACAGCGTCGACCATTGGGGGTTCAGCCCGTACTTCGTCGGGTCCAGCGGCGCCTGCCAGTCGATCTCATTGTCAGGGTCGTAAGACAACACCGATGCCGAATCGAGCAGGCGCTCTAATTCGGCATCGGTGTCAATGCTTTGGCGAAACTGAATCGCGGCGCGATCGTCGAGAATCGTCATGGTTACTCCCCGGTGAAATCAATGTGACACCGTGAATGTAACATAGAATGTGACGGGGGTCACCCCCCGTTTTTGGACCGCTTACTCAGATGACGCCCAGCGCCAGCATCGCGTCTGCTACGTGGGTGAAACCGGCAATATTCGCGCCGGCGATGTAGTCGCCGGGCCGGTCATACGCATCAGCGGTCTCCAAGCAGGTGCGGTGGATGCCGCGCATGATCTTGCCGAGGCGCTCCTCCGTGTGCTCGAACGACCAGCTGTCACGCGAGGCGTTCTGCTGCATTTCCAGCGCACTGGTGGCGACGCCGCCGGCGTTCGCGGCCTTGCCTGGTGCGAACGAAACGCCGGCCGAGCCGAACACCTTGATCGCGTCGGGAGTCGAAGGCATGTTCGCGCCTTCAGCAACGACCGTGCAGCCGCCCTTGACCAGCGCGATGGCCGCGTCGCTGTCTAGTTCGTTTTGGGTGGCGCAAGGCATCGCGACATCACAGTTGACATCCCAGATGCTGCCGCCTTCGACGTAGGAGCCGCTGCCGCGCAACTTGGGGTAGTCCGACATGCGGCCGCGCTGAACCTGCTTCAGGTCAATCAGCGTTTCCAAGTCGATACCGGCCTCGTCGACGACGTAACCGGTCGAGTCAGAACAGGCCACGACAGTTCCACCGAGTTGGTGAACCTTCTCGATTGCGTAAGTAGCAACGTTGCCCGAACCGGAGACGACAACACGCTTGCCGTCTAGGCTCTGCGACTTTGCCTTGAGCATTTCGTCGACGAAGAACACCGTGCCGTAACCGGTAGCTTCGGTGCGCACCTGCGAGCCGCCCCAAGCGATCGCCTTGCCGGTAAGTACGCCGGACTCGTAGCGGTTGGTGATTCGCTTGTACTGACCGAAGAGGTAGCCGATTTCACGGCCACCGACGCCGATGTCACCAGCGGGAACATCGGTGTATTCACCGATGTGGCGGTAAAGCTCGGTCATAAAGGACTGGCAGAACCGCATGACTTCGCCGTCGGACTTGCCCTTGGGGTCAAAATCCGAACCGCCCTTGCCGCCACCAATCGGCATGCCGGTCAGCGCGTTCTTGAAGATCTGCTCGAAGCCGAGGAACTTCACGATTCCTAGGTAAACGCTGGGGTGGAAGCGCAGGCCGCCCTTGAACGGGCCGAGAGCGGAGTTGAACTCGACTCGAAAGCCGCGGTTTACTTCCACCCGGCCCTGATCGTTGACCCACGGCACGCGGAAGATGATTTGACGCTCTGGCTCACAAAGGGTGCGGATGATGTTCGCGTTTGCGTATTGCGGGTGCTTGGACACAACCGGTCCGAGGCTGGCTAGGACTTCCTGCACAGCCTGATGAAATTCAGTCTCACCGGGGTTACGGCGAACTACTTCGTCATAGACGTCGACCAATTTTGAATCCAAGGGTTCCACTTCCGCGTCCTTCACTCACAGGCTCACAGCAGTAGGCGTGAGCGCATTGTTACCCCAACGTAACCTGAGCGGGTTTTGGCTCGATCAGCGGTCTGGCCTAAAACTTAGTTAGGTTCCCTTGGCTGAGGCGCAGCTCGCACAAAGACCGAAAAGCTCGATCGTGTGGGTCACCTCGATGAATCCGTTATCACTGGCGGCCTTGGTGGCCCAGCGTTCAACGGCCGGCCCGGCGATCTCGACCGCAAGCCCGCAATTGCGACATACCAAATGGTGATGGTGGACTTCTCCGCATTTGCGGTAGAGCATCTCGCCGTCACCGTTGCGCACCACGTCGACTTCACCAGCATCTGCCATGGCCTGCAGGTTTCGGTAAATCGTGGCCAAACCGACTTTGTCGCCTTGGTCTCGCAACTGGTCATGGATCTGCTGGGCGCTGCAAAACGCCTCGACCGTATCGAGGTGCTCGCGCACGAGTTGACGCGGACGACTCTTGCGCCGCCCAGCTTCAGTGAACGCGACGTTCGTGGCGGTGCCAGACATGTCACGAGCATAACTGGGCCAACTGTGTTTGCGCCCCGCCTCTCTCGCCGGGGTTGGCGCAGAGCGCGAGCCAAACCCTACCCGCTAGTCAATAATGAGAATCACTATTGTTAGTCTCAAATCTGTTCATGCCAACGCCCAAACAAGGGAGAAAAATGAAGTTATCTACGTTCAGCGCCTTCGCGGCCGTCGTAACGGTCGCTGTGCCGACCGCGGTCCTAGTCCCGCCAGCGGTAGCCACCTCACCTAGCCAAGAGCACGGGTACGTGGCCGAGAGTTACACCATCGAAGTGCTCAAAACCCCCGACACCTCGGCGGGA
>JAKPAQ010000255.1 GCA_029779385.1 Actinomycetes bacterium
CTGGCATTGTCCGGGCGACACGCGCACCAAGCGGAACAAACCGGGTCGGGGCTGGGCGTACGACAGTTACTCGAAGGCCGACGGGATGAACGGCGGCATGTGGACCGGCATCAAGCCTTACACCAAGACGACCGAGATCAGCGAACCGGTCAACTCCTTTGTTTTTATCGAGGAGGCGGATCCGCGCGACTACAACAACGGTACGTGGGTCTTGGATGTCACGCCGCCCGGCTGGGTGGACCCGTTTGCTCTGTTCCACGGCAACATCAGCACGTTCGGGTTCGCCGACGGCCATGTCGAGTCGCATCGGTGGCTCGAGACCTCGACCATCAAGGCGGCGTCCGACTCGGCCCGGGGCATTCAGAGCTTCTATTGGTCCGGGGGCAACGCCAAGAACCGCGACTTCGTCTGGGTCTGGAACAAGTTCCGACACTTGAACTGGAAGCCGCTGAATTAATCAGGTCGGCAAATCCATTCGAACCCGCCACGGTGACCGCCCGCCAAGGGTCAACCGCGAACCACGCTGAACACGCGGAAAGAGGAGGCTTGCAGAATCCGGCAGTAGTGCGTGAGCGGCAATTTGGCGGCGGCTACGGTTCGTGGCAGACAAGAGATACGAACCGACTATGCCACGAACGCAATTGTTCCGTTAGGGCACAGTGAAATCACGCGCCCGTCGAGCAATTGTCGAGCAATTGCCTTGACGCGAGGGGGGAGTAGCGCATTAAGCGACCAAGCAACACAACGACCGATTCCCCCTTAACCAGGCCATGGTCGGGCTGTGTCCTTTATAAAGGGCGGGATGGATGGATTGGGTGGGACGCCAATCAACGGCGGGCGCGACTGCACCTGATGGCCAACAACGCGCGGTTCTGCCGGTTGGGACCCAAGGGGCAGTATCCGAACCTGGCAAGCCGGGCGCTGGCACTGAACCTGGAGCGGTTGTCGGCCGACTGGCAGGCCAAATACGGACATCCGATCGTGGTGGTGGAGAGTTTCGTGGATGAGGAGTGGTTTCGGGGGACGGAGAACTGTGTGTACCGGGTGCTCAAGGCCGTGCCGGTGCGGGCGTTTCAAGCGGCGCTTTGGGCCTGGCAGAAGGCGCGGCACGGG
>JAKPAQ010000283.1 GCA_029779385.1 Actinomycetes bacterium
ATCGCCGTGCCGGCGTAGGCGAACACCAACGTGTAGACGCTCGAAGCGATGTGGTCGCGACCGATCCGCATCGCCGACGTGAACAGCGCCTTTCGATTCGCGGTTGGTTGCAGTCCGCGCAACTCCCAGACCGCGCTGGCTTGAGTGACCGTTACGTCGTTGAGCACGCCCAAACCGGCGATCACCATCGAGGCGGCCACCACCCCAGACATGCTGAGTGTGGGTGCGGTCGCAATCAGTAGGTGGTCGTCTTCAGAGCCGATGCCGGTCAGGTGAGTCCAGTCGGTTGCTAAGGCGCCGCCGATCGCGGTGAATGCGATGCCGAACAGAGTGCCGAATAGGGCCGAGGTAGTTCGAATCGAGATGCCGTGCGCGAGGTAGAGCACTGCCAACATGATCAGGGTGGAGCCGACAACGGCAACCAAGATCGCGGGCTCGCCCGCCAGCAGGGCCGGCAAGACGAACTTCAACAGCATCAACAACGTGATGCCGACGCCGATTAGGGCGAAAACGCCACGCCATCTGGCGACCACGGCCACCAAGACCGCGAACGCCGCAGCAATCCAAATCAGTTGGTTTCCGCGCTGGTGGTCGTAGAAGGAGTAGGTGGCTTCTTGGCCCTCGGGAGCGACCTTGATGAGCCTGATGCTGTCGCCTGCGCTCATCGAATTGCCGACGAAACGAGTCGGGTCAAGCGTGAAAATCGCGGTCGTTCCGTTGGCCAACTTGGCCGTCACCGAGGCGCAGTCGCCCTCGACCATCGGAATGTTGTCAGGGCCGGTGCCGGTGCTGTTGCAGTCGAACGGGGTCACTTTTACGACGGTCGCGTCGATGATCTCAACTTGACCGTACGGATCGGCGCCCTGAGGCACCTCGCCCTCGCTCGGCCACAGCAAGGCCGCCCCGGCAACTGCAACCAACGTGACCAATAAGACGATCGCGCCCAGAATCCGAGCAAGGCGAGGTCGTGGCGGACTTTCGGGCAGGTCTGCTCCGTGATGGTGTGACACGATAACTAGCGTGTCACGACCCGAAGATATTCCAGAGCACCTACCCGGCGGATCGGGTGGAGTTTGGCGAGTTGGGCGTACCGTTCGCCGGCCGACTGGACCGTGGACGCCGGCCGTTCACGACTACCTGAAGTGGCTGAGCCAAGCCGGACTCGGCGGAATCCCACACGTTGGCGGCATCGACGAGGACGGCCGCGAGATCGTCTCCTATATAGAAGGCCGGTCGGTGCCGGTAGACGACGAAATCGTGCTAGACAACGTGCTGGTCGAGGCAGTCACTTGGCTGCGCGACTTCCACGACATCGCCGACAGCTACCAACCTGATGGGCCGCAAGTTTGGCGCCAGAGCGGCGGCGAACCCATCGAGTTGGCTGCCGGGGAAGTTATTTGCCATAACGA
>JAKPAQ010000477.1 GCA_029779385.1 Actinomycetes bacterium
CATGCCGGTCCGCCTGCAAAACTAGAGCCAAGACAACACCGAGAACGGGAGTATCCATGGATATTGGTTTGGTCGGGCTCGGAAAAATGGGCGGCAACATGCGCACCCGGTTGCGCAATGGCGGCCTAAACGTGGTCGGCTTTGATCACGATCAGTCGCTCAGTGACGTGGCAACTTTGGCCGATCTGGTTCAAGCATTGCCAGCGCCGCGGGTGGTCTGGGTGATGGTTCCCCACGGTGAACCAACAAACGCAACGATCGTTGAACTTTCCGAACTACTCGACAAAGGCGACCTAGTCGTCGACGGCGGAAACTCGCGTTGGACCGACGACGAAATCCACGCCGAACTTTTGGCCGAGAAGTCGATCGGTTTTGTCGACTGTGGTGTCAGTGGCGGCGTTTGGGGCCTGGAGAACGGTTACGCGTTGATGGCCGGCGGCAGTGCCGACGACATCGCGAAAGTACAACCCGCCTTCGACGCGCTGCGACCGGACGCCGAAAACGGTTTCGTTCATGCCGGCCGGGTCGGCGCCGGCCACTTCAGCAAAATGGTTCACAACGGCATCGAGTACGCGATGATGCAGGCATACGCCGAAGGCTTCGAACTGCTCAGCAAAGCCGAGCTGGTCGAAAACGTGACCGAGGTTTTCGACTCGTGGCGAGTTGGCACCGTGGTTCGGTCGTGGTTGTTGGATCTTCTCGTAGATGCACTGAAGGACGATCCGGGTCTTTCAAAAATTCGCGGCTACGCCGAGGATTCGGGTGAGGGACGTTGGACCGTTGAAGCTGCGATCGAGAACGCGGTGCCGGCGCCAACAATTGCAGCGTCGCTGTTCGCTCGGTTCACCTCACGCCAAGACGAGTCCCCCGCGATGCAGGCGATCGCCGCGATGCGTCAGCAATTTGGCGGCCACGCGGTTCAGTCGACCGATTAGGAAGTTGAGCACCGACCGATGCTGAGTCTGTTGCGGCTCAACTAGGCTCATGCCATGCATGTCAAAACGCTCTCGTTGATCGATTTTCGGTCATACGCCAGTGTTGATTTGCAATTAAGTGCCGGGCCGGTGGCCTTTATTGGCTCAAATGGCCAAGGAAAAACGAACCTGGTCGAGGCGATCGACTATTTGGCTGGGCTTGATTCACATCGGGTCTCTTCCGATACGCCTTTGGTGAAAGCAGGTTGCGCCCACGCAATCGTTCGGGCCAAATTGCAGCGTGAAGACCGCGAGGCCTTGGTAGAACTGGAGATCACCCCGGGCAAATCGAACCGTGCCCGGCTGAACGGTAATGCGCTACCTCGAGTTCGAGACGTCATCGGAATCGTTCGCACGGTGCTCTTTTCCCCCGAGGATTTGGCCCTGGTCAAAGGGGACCCGAGTGACCGGCGGCGCTTTCTCGATCACCTGATCGTGTTGAAGTCACCTCGACTTGCCGGCGTAAAGGCTGACTACGAGCGCGTGCTGAAACAACGAAACGCGCTGCTAAAAACCGCAGGTAGGCGCAGCAACGTCGAAATTTCAACGCTCGATATTTGGGATTCGAACTTGGCCAAGACCGGCGGCCAACTGATTGCTGCGCGCCTGGAACTGCTGGATCAACTCGGTCCGCACGTGACCGAGGCCTACCGTGACGTCGCGGCCGAGGCTGCCGATGATCGCCGCCAAGTCACCTTGACTTACAAGCCATCAGTCGAGGGAATTGAACTTCTGCG
>JAKPAQ010000320.1 GCA_029779385.1 Actinomycetes bacterium
GCTGTGGCGGGACGCGCTGGTTGGGTGAGGGGCCCCGCAGTGGGCCCGAGTCTGCCGCGCGCCACCTGCGCCGGCTTCTAGAGATGCGCCATCGCCACCCTCTCTAGGCTGGGGGAGTGAACCGTCTCGCCAACGCGACCAGTCCGTACCTGCGCCAGCACGCCGACAACCCGGTCGATTGGTGGCCGTGGGGGCCAGAGGCGCTGGCGGCGGCCAAGGAGCAAGACAAGCCGATCTTGCTGAGCGTCGGCTACGCAGCCTGCCACTGGTGCCACGTGATGGCTCACGAGTCGTTCGAGGACGCGGCGACTGCGGCGTACATGAACGAGCACTTCATCAACATCAAGGTCGACCGCGAGGAACGACCAGACATCGACGCGGTCTACATGCGCGCCACCCAAGCGATGACGGGGCAGGGCGGCTGGCCGATGACCTGCGTGCTCACCCCCGAAGGTGAGCCGTTCTTCGCCGGTACCTACTTTCCGCCCGAGCCGCGCGGCAACCATCCGGCGTTCACCCAAATCCTGCAAGCGCTCGCTGACGCGTGGCAGAACCGGCGTGCCCAAGTACTCGAATCGGCCGGCCAGATCCGCCAATTCCTTGCCGCCGAAGAAACCAGTGAACCGAACCCGATCGGCCAAGCAGAACTCGACACCGCGGCCCAAACGCTGCTCAGTCAAGCCGACCGCCAAGCCGGCGGGTTTGGCGCCGCCCCGAAGTTCCCGCCGTCGATGGTGCTGGAGTTCTTGCTGCGCTACCAAGACCGCACCGATGATGCTCAAGCCGCTGAAGTGATCGCCGAAACTTTCGAAGCGATGGCCCGCGGCGGCCTCTACGACCAACTCGGCGGCGGTTTCGCCCGCTACAGCGTCGACCGATTCTGGCGAGTGCCGCACTTTGAAAAAATGCTCTACGACAACGCACTGCTGCTGCGGGCCTACCTGCACTGGTGGCGCTCCCTGCCGGCCGACTCGGCCCACCGGCCGCTCGCCGAACGCGTTTGCCACGAAACGGCCGACTTCATCCTGACCGAACTTCGCACCGAACAAGGCGGGTTCGCCTCGGCGCTGGACGCCGACAGCGAAGGCCACGAAGGTACCTATTACGTCTGGGGCCCCTACCAACTCAGCAAGGTACTCGGCGCCACGGACGCGCCGTGGGCGGTCGAACTGCTCGGCGTCACCGGAACCGGCACCTTCGAACGCGGACTGTCGACCCTGCAGTTGCGAAAAGACCCCGACGACCCGCAACGCTGGGCACAAATCAAGGCGAAACTGTTGGAGTTTCGCGCTAAACGCGAACGGCCCGAACGCGACGACAAGGTCGTGGCCGCCTGGAACGGCTACGCGATCACCGCACTGGCCGAGACCGGCATCTTGCTGCAGCGCCCAGACCTCGCAACCGCGAGCCAGGAAGCGGCCGAACTGTTGTGGAACCTGCACATCAAACCCGGTTTCGTGCGCACGTCACTTGCCGGTGAGCGGTCCCAAAACGCCGCCGTCTTAGAAGACTACGGCGCCGGACTCGAAGCGTTTGTGGCCGTCCTTGGCGCAACCGGCGACCCAGTCTGGCTAGACCGCGCTCGCCACCTCGCTGACCAAATCGAAGCCAAATTCACCTCCGAAACCGGCGGCTGGTTCGACACCGCCAGCGACGCCGAAGAGCTGCTAGTTCGCCCGCGAGACCTGACCGATAACGCCGTCCCATCCGGCTCGGCGGCTACCGTTCACGGACTACTCGCCCTGGCGGCAGTCACCGGCGAACACCGCTACCGCGAAGCGGCGGTGGCCGGAATTGAACAAGCCGCTGATATCGCCACCGGCGCACCTCGGTTCGCCGGCTGGACGCTCGCCGCGGCCGAAGCAGTCCTAGCCGGCCCGGCCGAAGTCGCGGTAGTGGGCGAGGTGGGCGGGCCAATGCACCGGGCGGCGCTTGCGCTAACCACTCCCGGCGCGGTCGTGGTGGCAAGCGAAACCGCAAGCGAAGTGCCGCTACTAGCAGGCCGCACCGCAATCAAGGGTAAACCTACGGCTTACGTGTGCCGAGATTTCGTGTGTTCGCTACCGGTCACCGACCCGGCAAAACTAGTTGGCTAGTTGGAGCTGTAGACCAGCAGGCTCACGCCGATGTAGTGCACGATGAATGCCGCGATAGTGAAGGCGTGAAACACCTCGTGATAGCCGAACCACTTCGGATTCGGGTCGGGCCACTTGAACCCGTAAACCAGCGCACCGATCGTGTAAAGCAAGCCGCCGATGGACAACATGGCGAACTCGGCTGTCGTGGCGGTGACGTAGAAATCGGGTAGGTAGATCAGCGCGGCCCAACCGAGCGCCAAGTACAGCGGCACGTAAACCCAACGTGGCGCGCTTAGCCAAAACACCTTGAACAGCACGCCCAAAATCGCGCCGCCCCACACCAACGTCAGCAGGATCGTCGCCTGTTTGGTGTCCAGCAACAAAATGCTGAACGGCGTATACGAACCGGCGATCATTACGAAAATGTTCGAGTGATCCAGGCGCCGCAGGATCTGCTTGACGCTCTCGCGCCACGGAACCGTGTGATAGACCGCGCTGACGCCAAACAACAACAGTGCGCTAAGCATAAAGATAGCCACCGCGATCCGAGCATTGCGCGACTCGGTCAACACCAGCAGGACTAGAAACGAGATCAACGCCAAGGGAGCAGTGGCAGCGTGCAACCAGCCGCGCAACTTCGGTTTGATGTCCTCGACAGTTTCGCGAATCCGCTCGCCAAACTCGTCGAGTTTGGAGTCTGGCTTGGATTCGGTCATAGGACAACGATAACCGTGGCCAAGACCAATCTCTGACGCGTGGGTGCGTCCCCGCTCACCGGCAGCTACCTTCGGCGTACGCTGGCGCCATGGCGGTCAGCGATCTGCTCTACGGAGCCTATGAACGTCGGCTCGCAAAAGGTCTAGATCCGGCCAGGCTGCCGAAGCACGTAGGCGCGATCGTCGACGGTAACCGCCGGTGGGCAAAAGGCACCGGTGCCCAAGTCGACCACGGCTATCAAGCCGGCGCCGACAAGATCGCCGAGTTCTTGGGATGGTGTGACGAGCTCGGAGTCCAGATCGTCACGCTGTGGCTGTTGTCGACCGACAACCTTCGCCGTCCGGCCGAGGAGTTGGCGGCGCTGCTCGCGGTGATCGAACGACTCGTGGCCGAACTTTCCCAAGCCGGCTACCGGTTGAACCTAATCGGCAATCTTGACCTGCTGCCGACCGATTCGGCGCAGCGACTGAAGGGTTCTGCCGAACAGTCCAAAGTCAAAGATTCTGGCCTAGTGGTCAACGTTTGTGTCGGCTATGGCGGTCGCCAAGAACTCACCGACGCGATGCGGTCGCTGCTGCTCGCCGAAGCCAGTCAAGGCCGCACTTTGGCCGAGGTCGCCGAAACCCTCGAAGTAGACCACATTGCCGACCACCTCTACACCAAAGGCCAACCCGACCCGGACCTAGTGATCCGCACCTCGGGCGAGCAGCGCCTCAGCGGTTTCCTGCTGTGGCAAAGCGTGCATTCGGAGTTCTACTTCAGCGACGCGTTGTGGCCAGCCTTTCGCCGGGTCGATTTCCTGCGGGCGATGCGGTCCTATGCCGCGCGCGATCGCCGGTTCGGCGCCTGAAGTTCATTTTCGCGACACAAACGACACGCGTGTCTTGCCGGTTCTGTTGGCAATCCGGTCGTACTTTCGTGTTGTGCCCATGCTCCACCACGAGCCTCCCGGACTACGGAAAGCTCAGGCCCCCACCCACTAGTTGAGGGCTGGGCGCTGGGTGCGCGCGCGGCTCTCTAGGAGAAAGTCGTGGCTGCAAACGAGAGCGCAACAGTTGGTAACCGTACCGCCCACCGCACTTACGTCCTGGACACCAGCGTGCTGCTGGCGGACCCGGCGGCGATGCAGCGTTTCGGTGAACATGAGGTAGTCATTCCGGTGGTGGTTGTCACCGAGTTGGAGGCAAAGCGCCACCATCCAGAACTTGGCTACTTCGCCCGGGCAGCCCTTCGCTTCCTCGACGATTTGCGGGTGCTGCACGGCACCTTGGACGTTCCGATGCCGATCGGCGCCGAGGGCGGCACCCTGCGCGTCGAGTTGAACCACACCGATCCGAACTCCCTGCCTTCTGGCTTTCGCCTCGGCGACAACGACACCCGGATCCTTTCGGTGGCGCGAAACCTCGCCAACGAAGGCAACGACGTTGTCTTGGTCAGCAAGGACCTGCCGATGCGCGTCAAGGCTTCGGCGGTTGGCCTTACTGCGGAGGAGTACCGCGCGGAGTGGGCGCTAGAAACCGGTTGGACCGGGATGACCGAACTCGAAGTCGACAGCATCGACCTCGACGACCTGTACGAGGCGGGCACCGTCGACCTTGAGGCGGCGCGGGAACTGCCGTGCCACACCGGGCTGGTGTTGCTCTCGGACAAGGGCAGCGCGCTTGGTCGAGTCACCGCCGACAAGCAGGTTCAACTGGTACGCGGCGACCGCGAAGCGTTCGGGCTGCACGGGCGTTCGGCCGAACAGCGCATCGCCTTGGACCTGCTGCTCGACCCCGAAATCGGCATCGTTTCGCTCGGCGGTCGCGCTGGCACCGGCAAGTCTGCGTTGGCGATCTGTGCCGGCCTTGAAGCGGTCCTAGAGCGTGGCCAACACAAGAAAGTGATCGTGTTCCGGCCGCTGTATGCCGTCGGTGGTCAAGAACTCGGCTACCTGCCAGGCAGTTCGGACGAGAAGATGGGGCCGTGGGCCCAGGCCGTGTTCGACACTCTTGGCGCGGTCGCCTCACCGGCGGTTGTCGAGGAGATCGTCGACCGGCAAATGCTCGAGGTGCTGCCGTTGACTCATATTCGTGGCCGGTCGCTGCACGACGCGTTCGTGATCGTCGATGAAGCCCAGTCGCTGGAACGGAACGTGTTGCTGACGGTCTTGTCTCGCATCGGCGCGAACTCCAAAGTGGTGTTGACCCATGACGTCGCCCAACGCGACAACCTACGGGTCGGCCGCTATGACGGGATAGTCGCGGTGGTTGAAAAACTCAAGGGCCACCCACTGTTCGCGCATATGACGTTGACGCGGTCTGAGCGCTCGCCGGTGGCGGCGTTGGTGACCGAGCTGCTCGAGGACCTTCAGCTCTGAAGTTTCGCGAGCGCGTCTCAAGTTCGGGGCGTTGGGCTGTCACTTGAAGTTACCGGAGGGTACGGTGTCGAAGTGAAACGCCAGTTGCCGTGGGTTTGGGCCACACTAGTCGGGTTGCTGTACACCCTCATCTCGGTGCTGTCGTGGCGCCGGTTGACGGTCAATTCTTGGGACAACGCGATCTTCGAGCAGGCGATCAAGGCCTACTCTCGCTTCGAGCCGCCGATCGTGCCAGTCAAGGGTCCGGACTACAACATCCTCGGCGACCACTTTTCGCCGATCGATGCACTGTTGGCGCCGTTTTATTGGGTTTTCCCAAGCGGCGTGACACTGCTGGTCGCCCAAGCGGCGTTGATCGCGCTTTCGGTGGTGCCGATCACCAAACTCGCCATCGAGAAACTCGGAAACCAGACCGGTTGGACCGTCGCGATCATGTACGGCCTGGCGTTTGGATTCGGCGGCGCAGTAATCGCCGACTTCCATGAGGTCGCCTTCGCCGTCCCGATCCTCGCGATGGCCGGCACCGCGTTCGTTCGCCAGCAGTACCAAGCCGTCATCTGGTGGTCGCTGCCGTTGCTGCTGGTCAAAGAGGACATGGGGGTCACCGTCGCGGCCATCGGTGCGGCCATGTGGCTGGTCGGCCAACACCGCCGAGCCTTGATCCTGATGGCCACTGGCGCGCTCGCACTAGTGCTAGTCGTGTGGGTGATCATTCCGGCGTTCAACACCGGCGGCGCCTACGACTACACCGACAACCTCGGCGGCGACTTGGGCATTTGGCAGAACCTCACCACCGAATGGGATCGCAAACTCGGCACCCTGCTGCTGACATTTGGCGTAACCGGGTTCTCGGCGCTGTTTTCACCGTGGGCGCTCGTGGCCGCGCCGACCTTCGCCTGGCGTTTCCTCGGCGACGTTGAGTACTACTGGGGAACGCAGTGGCACTACTCGATGGTACTCATGCCGATCCTTTTCGTGGCAATGATCGACGCCCTTTCCAGACGCCCGAAACTGCAGTGGCCGTCCGTGGTGTTGGGTGCGGCGATCGGGGGCTACCTACTCGCCGGCGGTCCGGCGGCGCAACTGTTCGAGTCCGAAACGTGGCAAAAATCGCAACGTTCTGAGGCACTCCACCAAGCCATCGAAAAGATCCCCGAGGACGCCGTCGTCGAGACCGACATTGGCGCGCTCAAATACCTGACCAGCAGCCACGACAACGTCTACTGGATCGGTTCGATCGGTGACGTGGTGCCCGACTACATCCTGCTGGATCGCAACGTCTCGGCCCACGACATCGTCGCGCACGGCGCCGAACACGGCGGCAACTTCGAGATCATCTTCGAGCAGGACGGCTACACAGTGGCCAAACGCGTCGACTAGACGTTACGGCCTAGTCATGCTCATCACGTCGAGGGCGGCGTCGAGTTCTTCGGCGCTGATCTCGCCGCGATCCACATAGCCCTGTTCGAGTACCACTTGGCGGATCGACTTTCGTTCCTTGACCGCCAGTTTCGCGATCGCGGCGGCGTTCTCGTAGCCAATGTGCCGGTTCAGCGGGGTGACCACCGATGGGCTCGATTCGGCCAGCTCGAGGCACCGCTCAACGTCGGCGGTGATCCCGTCGATGCAGCGGTCGGCCAAGGTCGTCGAGGCGTTCGCGAGCAGCCGCATCGACTCCAAAATGTTGCGCCCGATCACCGGCAGCATGACGTTCAGTTCAAACGCGCCAGAGGCTCCAGCGAACGCGATCGCCGCATCGTTGCCGATCACCTGAGCGCACACCATCAGCGTCGCTTCGGGCAGCACCGGGTTGACCTTGCCGGGCATGATGCTCGAACCGGGTTGAAGGTCCGGCAGGTGAATTTCGCCGAGTCCGGCGCGTGGCCCCGAACCCATCCAACGCAGGTCGTTGTTGATTTTGACCAAACTGACCGCGATGGTGCGCAGTTGGCCAGACATTTCGACGAGTCCGTCGCGGGCGCCCTGAGCTTCGAAATGGTCGCGCGCCTCAGTCAACGGCAGGCCGGTGCGCTCGGCGAGGATCTCGATCACTCGCTGCGGAAAGCCGACCGGCGTGTTGATGCCCGTGCCGACGGCCGTGCCGCCGAGGGGCACTTCGGCGGTGCGCGGCAGCGACGCCTCAAGCCGTTCGATTCCGCGGCGAACTTGGGCCGCATAGCCGGCGAACTCTTGGCCCAGCGTCACCGGGGTGGCGTCCATCAGGTGGGTGCGCCCGGACTTGACGACGGTCGCGAACGCGGTTGCTTTGGCTTCGAGCGAACGTGCAAGGTGGTCGAGCGCCGGAATGAGCGTGCGCAGCGCCGACTCGGTGGCCGCGACGTGAATCGAAGTGGGGAATACGTCGTTGCTGGACTGGGAGGCGTTCACGTGGTCGTTCGGGTGGACGGCCAGGCCAGAGGCGGCCGAAGCCAAAGTCGCGATCACTTCGTTGGCGTTCATATTGCTGGAGGTGCCAGACCCGGTCTGGAACACGTCGATCGGGAACTGGTCGTCGTGTTTACCGCTGGCGACTTCGTTCGCGGCGGCCACGATCGCTTCGGCCATCGCCGACTCGAGGATGCCCAGTTCGGCGTTCGCGGTCGCGCAGGCCGCCTTGATTTGGGCCAGCGCCCTGATCTGGGCCGACTCGATCGGCGTGCCCGAGATCGGGAAGTTCTCGATTGCGCGCTGCGTTTGCGCCCGCCACAGGGCAGCGGCGGGCACTTTGACCTCGCCCATCGTGTCGTGTTCGATCCGCCAGTTCGTCGAGTCGCTCATACTTCGACCCTACGCCGGTGGCGGTGGCTCACTCCTTGGAACGAACCCGAATCCCGCCGAGCGGAACGGTCACTTCGCCGCTGGGGTCGGTGAAGAAGTCGTTGCCCTTGTCGTCGACGACGATGAAGGCGGGGAAGTCTTCGACCTCGATTTTCCAGATCGCTTCCATGCCCAATTCTGGGTATTCGATCACTTCTTGGCTCTTGATGCAGTCCTTGGCCAGTCGCGCGGCCGGACCGCCGATGGAGCCGAGGTAGAAGCCGCCGAACTCGTCGCACGCCTCGGTGACCTGCTTGGAGCGGTTGCCCTTGGCCAACATCACCATCGAACCGCCGGCGGCCTGGAAACTCTTGACGTAGGAGTCCATTCGACCCGCGGTCGTCGGACCGAAGGAACCCGACGCCATCCCGGCGGGAGTCTTGGCGGGGCCGGCGTAATAGACCGGGTGGTTCTTCAGGTAGTCGGGCATCGGTTCGCCGGCGTCGAGGCGTTCCTGGATTTTCGCGTGGGCGATGTCGCGAGCCACGACCAGCGGGCCGGTCAAACTCAGTCGGGTCTTCACCGGGTACTTGCTCAGTTCGGCGCGAATCTCGTCCATCGGCAGGTTCAAATCGATTTTGACGACCTCGCCACCGGAGATGTCCTCGGCGACGCCGGCCTCGGGCATGTAGTGCGCCGGGTCGGTTTCGAGTTGTTCCAAGAAGACGCCGTCGGGGGTGATTTTGGCGAGCGCTTGGCGGTCGGCCGAACAAGACACCGCGATCGCTACTGGGCAGCTGGCGCCGTGGCGCGGCAACCGGACGACTCGCACGTCGTGGCAGAAGTATTTGCCGCCGAACTGGGCGCCGATGCCGAACGACTGGGTGAGCTTGAAAACTTCTTCTTCGAGTTCGAGGTCGCGGAAGCCGTGTGCGCTCATCGACCCTTCGGTCGGCAGGTTGTCGAGGTAGTGCGCCGAGGCGTACTTTGCGGTCTTGAGCGCGAACTCGGCCGACGTGCCGCCGATGACTACCGCCAGGTGGTACGGCGGGCAGGCGGCGGTGCCGAGGCTGCGGATTTTTTCGTCGAGGTAGCTCAGCAGCCGCTTCGGGTTGAGGATTGCTTTGGTCTCTTGAAACAGGAACGACTTGTTCGCCGAACCGCCGCCCTTGGCCATGAACAAGAACTTGTATTCGGGCTTGTCGAGGCTGCCGGGCGTCGAATACAGCTCGATTTGTGCGGGCAGGTTCGTGCCGGTGTTCTTCTCCTCGAACATCGACAGCGGCGCCAACTGGCTGTAACGCAGGTTGAGTTTGGTGTAGGCGTCATACACGCCGCGACTGATGAACTCGGCGTCGTCGGCGCCAGTGAGCACGCCCTCGGACTTCTTGCCCATCACGATCGCGGTGCCAGTGTCTTGGCACATTGGCAGCACGCCGCCGGCGGAAATGTTCACGTTTTTGAGTAGGTCCAAGGCCACGAACCGGTCGTTGCCCGACGATTCGGGGTCGTCGATGATCTTGCGCAACTGGGCCAAGTGGGCCGGTCGCAGGTAGTGGCTGATGTCGTGCATCGCCTCGGCGGTTAGCAAGCGCAGCGCTTCGGGCTCGATGTTCAAGAAGGTGCGGTCGCCGACCTTGGTGGTTGACACGCCTTCGGTGGTGATGAGCCGGTACGGAGTGTCGTCCGCGCCAGTTGGGAGGAGGTCTGAGTACCGGAAATCTGCTTCAGTCACCCCACGAGATTACTAGCGCCTAGGGCCGAGCGGACCGCTGAGGACAGACTTACCGGTTAGCGGGGTGCCGAAGCGGTGGGCGGTCACGCTGATCGACTGTTCGCGCACGAACGGCAGCAGTTCGATCCGCCCGGCCTCGGTGACCGGCTGCGTCCAAATGGCCACGTCTGGACGGCTAGTGAACTCGGTCGCCAACTGGTCGATCGAACCGCCGACGAGGCGCACCCGAATCCAGTCGTCCAGGGTCTGTGTCCACTCGACGTTCGCCAGTTCGGCTAGGTGCCCGGCGACTGGGTTTTCGCCCCGCACGGCGAACTTCGCGCCCGGAAAGGCGAGCGCGGCCGCGACCACCCGGGCGGCCTCGGCTGGTCGGGCAGCGTCACCGAATGCGATCAGGCAGTCGGTGGGAACGTAGCGGAACTCGTTTCGTTCGGCCCAAAGCCCAGACAACTCGGTGACGACGCCAAACTGCTCGGCAACTGCGGCGGCGTCTGCGGCGGCACACCGTGCCAAGTATTGGCCGTCTTCGCGGCTCAGTCCGAGTGCGGCGTGGGCGCGGTCGACGAACCTCGCGACCGCCTCGGTGGGTGCAGTGTCGGCGGTGGCCGGCCGCGTTGTCCAACCACCCAACGCGAACAGGTAGTTGGGTCCGCCTGCTTTCGCGCCCGGTCCAACGGCCGACTTCTTCCACCCGCCGAACGGCTGACGGCCCACGATCGCGCCGGTGATCGTGCGGTTCACGTACAGGTTCCCGGCTTGGACGCGGTCAAACCAGTACTCCTGCTCGGCCAAGTCCAGCGAGTGCAGGCCAGCGGTCAGGCCGTAGTCGACCGCGTTCTGCAAGTCGATCGCCTCGGCCAACGATTCGGCGGTCATCACCCCAAGGACCGGCCCGAAGTATTCGGTCAAGTGGAACGGCGAGCCGGCCGTTACCCCCGCGCGCACGCCCGGGGACCACAGGCGACCAGAGTCGTCGAGTTGTTTCGGTTCGACCAGCCACGTTTCGCGCCCATCGAGGCTTGTGAGCGCGCCGAGGAGTTTGCCGGCCGCCGGTTCGATGATCGGGCCGACTTTGGCGCGCGGGTCGCTCGGCCAGCCGACCGGCAGCGACCGCACCGCGTCAACGAGTTGGCGGCGAAAACGCACCGACTGGGCCACCGAGCCAACCAGAATCACTAGCGACGCGGCCGAACACTTTTGCCCCGCGTGACCGAAGGCGGAGGCGACCACGTCCTTGACTGCCAGATCCAAGTCGGCGTGTGGCGTGACGATGATCGCGTTCTTGCCGCTGGTTTCGGCCAAGATCGGCAGGTCGGCGCGAAAAGACCTGAACAGCGCGGCCGTGTCGTAGGCGCCAGTCAAAATGACTCGGTCGACTCTCGGGTCGGCGATTAGCTCGCGCCCCAACTCGTCCTCGCCCACATTCACTAGTCGCAAAACCTCGCGTGGCACGCCCGCGGCCCACAACGCCTCGACCATGACTGCGCCGCAGCGCCTCGACTGCGGGGCGGGTTTGATCACGACGGCCGACCCGGCAGCCAGCGCCGCGAGCACCGACCCGGCCGGAATCGCCACCGGGAAGTTCCACGGCGGCACCACCAGCGTCAACCGCACCGGCACGAAGTTCGCGCCATCTATCTGGTCGAGTTCTTCGGCGCGGTCGGCGTAGTAGCGGGCGAAGTCCACCGCCTCGGATACTTCCGGATCGCCTTGGTCGAGTGTCTTGGCGCATTCGGCGGCCATCACCTCGAGTAGGTCGGCGCGGCGGCGCTGCAGTTCAAGTGCGCAGTCGCGCAAGATTTCGGCCCGGTCGCGCCCCGGCAGCGCGCCCCAACCCGCGGCGGCGCCAACCGCGGTGGCCAGTTCGGTCTCCAACTCGGCCGGGTCGGTGATCGTGGTGGCGGCAACCAGTTCGGCACCGAGGGTCGAACTGTCGACCTTGGCGCGGATCGTTTTGGCCCAGTCGCGATTGCCTGGCAGGGCCGGGTCGGTGTCGGCGGTGTTGGTGAAGTCCGGACTGAAAGCGGCTTCGGCGCTGCGGCGGTCTTGGCGCCGGTTCGGTGCCGGGGCGCTGGTGAACATCAGTGCCAGCGAGTCCTCGAACCGACGGCGTTCGCGGTCGAACAGGCCCGAGTCGGTCGACAGTTCGAACACCGCCGACATGAAGTTGTCCGAACTCGCCCCCTCCTCGAGTCGGCGAACCAGGTAGGCGATGGCCACGTCGAACTCGGCCGGATCAACTACCGGCGTGTAGAGCAACAGGTGGCCGACATCGCGGCCAACCGCGGCCGCCTGCTCTGGTGCCATCCCGAGCAGCATTTCGACGTCCAGTGCCGACCTGACTTCGCGTTTGCCGGCCAGCAACCAAGTCCACGCCAGATCAAACAGGTTGTGTCCGGCCACCCCGATGCGCACGTTCTGAGTTCGCTCCGGCGTCAGCGCCCACGCCAAGACGCTCTTATAGCTGGCGTCGGTTTCGGTCTTGGAAGACCAGGTCGCGAGCGGCCAGTCGTGCAGGTTCGCTTCGACGCGCTCCATCGGCAGGTTCGCGCCCTTGACGACTCGTACTTTGATTGCTGCTCCGCCGCGGGCCCGCCGGGTGGCCGACCAAGCTTGGAGGTGTTCCATCGCGGCGTACGCGTCGGGCAGGTAAGCCTGCAGGACGATTCCGGCAGTCAGGTTAGTGAACTCGGGTCGATCCAAAATCGTGGTGAACACCGCGATCGTCAGGTCCAGGTCGCGGTACTCCTCCATGTCGAGGTTGATAAATTTCGGTGACTTGGCTGCGGCGGCAGTTTGATACAGCGGCAGCAGCGCTTCGACGATGTCGGTCACTGCCTCGTCGAACGACCACGACTGGTGCGGGGGGACGGTGGCCGACACCTTTATCGACACGTAGTCCACGTCTGGACGCGCAAGCAAAGTCAGCGTGCCGGCGAGCCGTTTGGCGGCCTCACCTTCGCCGAGCACGGCCTCGCCCAGCAGGTTCAGGTTGAGCCGGTTGTCGTCAGCGCGGATTCGACCGATCGCCTGGCCGAGTTGTTTTGGCCTCGCGTCGATCACCAGATGCGACACGAGTGAGCGCATCGTCTTTCGAACCGTGGCCATCACTGGGCCTGGCGCAACCCGACTGGCCAGCGCCCCGGCCCGCATCGCCGCCCGCAGATGCGATGGCACGAATCCGGGGATCGACTTTGCCAGCTCACGGAAGTTCTGCGCAGCAATTTGTGGGTCTTCGGGCCGAATGACCCCGTCGATGAAGCCGACCGTGAAACCGAGTCCGGCCGGGTCGCGCAGCAGGTCGGCCAACTGCGTGGCTGCCGGGTCGGCTGGTTCCAGTTCGGCATTTTTGAGCCAGCGGCGAACTAGGGCGACCGTCTCGGCCGAGGTGACTTCCGGGTCGACCGCGCTGGACATACTCCCAGTGTGCGAGAAGGGTGCGCCAACCGAAAGTCGAACCGGGCCCGACTCGACTTTCGGGCCGGCTTTTCGGGTGAAGCAGGCTAGTTGGTCCTAGCGATGTTTGCGGTGATCGATTCGACGAACGTCTCATACAGTTGCGCGGGCAGGTCGTGGCCGAGGCCGGCGATCTCCTGATACCTGGCGTCGGTGATCGCGTCGGCGGTCGCTCGGCCGCCGGACTTGTTTACCAACTGGTCGTTCGTGCCGTGAATCACCCAAGTGGGAACCGTGACTGCTTGTAGGCGTTCGGTGCGGTCGGCCTGAGTGAGCACCGCGAGCATATGGCGAAGGACGCCGCTGCCGATCCAACCGCGGTCGTACGTTTCAAGCGCCTGCACATAGGCGAGGTGGTCGTCGGTCGGGAACGCCGGCGAAGCGATCGCCTTGCCGTTCTTGACTGAATTCTCCGCGAACTCGGTTCGGGTTCGCCCGACCGAAGCCAACATGGTTGGCACGATCCGTGGGTGAATCCAACCGACTTTGCGCCGGCCAGTCGAAGACATGATCGACGTCAGCGACAGGACCCGGTCGGGGTATTCGACGGCCAAGACTTGCGAGATCATTCCGCCCATCGAGACTCCCACGAGGTGGGCGGCGTCGATGTTCAGGTGGTCGAGCAGGCCGATCACGTCATCGGCCATGTCTTCGAGGCCATACGGCGCAGTCCCGCGGCCGATGAACGCGGCCACGACGTTCTTGCGTGAAACCCGATGGTGGCGCAGCTTCGTCGACCGGCCGGTGTCGCGGTTGTCGTAACGCACAACGTGGAAGCCGCGGTCGGCGAGCATTAGACAAAACTCGTTCGTCCACCACGTCATCGGCCCGCCAAGGCCCATGATCAGCAGGATCGTCGGGTTTTTCGGGTCGCCGAAGGTTTGATAGCAAAGATCTAGGCCGTTGGGCAGGTGGGCAAACAGTTCATCCGAGACTTCAATTGCTTCGTCGGTTACCGGTTCGGTTCCACGCTGCACCATGGCTTCAGCCTTCGTAGTTGACGGTGGAGTAGGCGGCGAGTTTCGACAGACGATGCTCGCTGCGGATGGTTCGAATCGTGCCCGACCGCGACCGCATCACGATCGATTCGGTGATCGCACTGCCGGCGCCGTATCGCACGCCTTGGAGCATGTTTCCGGTGGTGATGCCGGTGGCGACGAAGAAGCAGTCGTCGGCGTCAACGAGGTCGTCGGTGCCGAGGATCTGGTCGAGGTCCAGGCCAGCGTCGATGGCCTTTTGGCGTTCTTCGTCGTCGCGGGGAGCGAGTTTGCCCTGGATCACGCCACCGAGGCACTTCATCGCGACCGCAGTGATGATGCCCTCGGGGGTGCCGCCAGTGCCAAGCAGCAGGTCAACGCCGGTGCCGGAGCGGGCAGCGTTGATGCCGCCAGCGATGTCGCCGTCGGCGATGAACTTGATTCGCGCGCCGGTCGCGCGGATTTGCGCGACGAGTTCGTCGTGGCGAGGCCGGTCCAGCACACACACGGTGACATCGGGGACGTCCAGTCCTTTGGCTGCGGCCACGATCGCGATGTTCTCGGCCGGCGACAGGCGAATGTCGACCTTGTCGGCCGCTTCGGGGCCGGCAACCAGTTTGTCCATATAGAACACGGCCGACGGGTCATACATCGAGCCGCGCGGAGCAACAGCCATCACCGAGATCGCGTTACCGAAGCTCTTGGCCGTCAAGGTGGTGCCGTCGATCGGGTCTACGGCCACGTCACATTCGGGGCCGTTGCCGTCGCCGACGTGTTCGCCGTTGTAAAGCATGGGAGCTTCGTCTTTTTCGCCTTCGCCGATGACGACGATGCCGTTCATCTCGACGGTGTTGATCATCGAACGCATCGCGTTGACGGCCACGCCGTCGGCGCCGTTCTTGTCGCCGCGGCCAACCCAGCGGCCAGCGGCCAAGGCGCCGGCCTCGGTGACGCGCACTAGGTCGAGTGCGAGGTTTCGGTCGGGGGCGGCCACTGCGGGCTTGAGTCGATCCACAGGCCCATCGTAACTGGGGCGGCGGCTACGCTGGCGGGGTGATCGGCGCAAACTGGCCGAGAGGACAGGAGCACGATGAGCGGATACTCCCGCGGAAATCCAGCAATGGGCGACGTCTTGCGCTCGGTTTTGGTGCTGGGCGCGATCGTGCTGGGGGTTTGGTTCGTCGGCCGACTGGTCACCGTGACCCCCGACAAGCCGACCAACGACGTCGATTGGCAGTTGGCTGCCAGTGGGGTCGAACCGCGGCTCGGCTTCGTGCCGCTCGTCCCAGCCGAGCTAGCCAAATCGTGGCGGGCCACTTCGGCGAAAGTGGTCGACGACCGTTGGCAGTTGGGAGTTTTGGACTCATCGGGCGAATACATCGGACTTTCGCAGAAGGTCGGCTCGATGGACTCGTTGCTTCGTGATCGCGCCAGCGAGAGCAAGCCGGCCGGCACGGTCGAAGTCGCTGGGCAAACCTGGTACCTATCCAAGGGGCCCGGCAAGGACTTGACGTTCGCGCGCGAGGTTGGCGATCAGGCCGTGGTGGTCACTGGCACCGCGAAGCAAGCCGAAATTGAGGAATACCTTCGGTCGCTGGTGCGCTACTCCGGCTGAGACTGTTCCGCCTGAGACTGTTCGGCCTGAGTTTGGGCGGTCTTTTCGGCGACTCTTGCAGTCGCGCCGGCGAGGAAACTGTTACACAAGTCGGCCAGCGCTTCGCCGCGCTCCCAAAGTGTCAACGACTCTTCAAGGGTCGTTCCACCGGTTTCAAGGCGCCCAACGATCGTGATGAGTTCATCGCGAGCCTGCTCATAGGTCAGCGATTCCAAACCTGCTGCTTGTTCAGTCATGGGGGTTCTCCTGCAGTTCGGTGATCTGGGCAACGACTTTGCCGTCGGTCAGGTTTAGGACGAGTTCTTCGCCAATCGCTAGTTGTGAAATCGACCGGACGGCAGCCCCGTCGGGGCGAAGCGCGACGGCGTAACCGCGTTCGAGGGTCGCTAGTGGCGATAGGGCGCGCACGCGCGCCAAATGGGGGCCGATCTCGTCGGTGGCGCGTTGAACTCGAGCCTCGATCGCTCGGGCCGAGCGCTGGCGTTGGGCCTGGATCAGTTCGGTTTGAGTTTGGACGGTCGTTAGCGGAGAGGCCAACACGGGCCTGCTTCGCAAGGCCGCTAGGTCGGTTTGTTCGCGGCTCAACCGGGCCAAGATTGCGTACCTTGCGCGGTCACGCGCTCCGGCAAGCGCAGCGAGCTCGTCACCAACGTGAGGCACAACTCGTTTGGCCGCATCCGTTGGTGTCGACGCGCGAAGGTCGGCGACCAGGTCGAGCAGGGGCATGTCCGGTTCGTGGCCGATCGCGCTGACGACCGGAGTCTTGGCGGCGAACACGGCGCGCACTAGTGCCTCGTCGGAGAACGGCAGCAGGTCTTCCAGCGAGCCGCCGCCGCGAGCAATCACGATCACGTCGACGGCAGGCTCCTGGTCGAGTTCGGCTAGCGCTGCGATCACTGCGGCCGCGCTCTGCGTGCCTTGCATTAGGGCGTGGCGCACCTCGATGGTCGCGTTTGGCCAACGGTCGCGAATGTTTTCGATCACGTCGCGTTCGGCGGCCGAATCCTTGCCGGTGATCAGTCCGATCGCTTGGGGCACCACCGGCAGTGGCTTCTTCCAGCGCGTCTCGAACAGACCTTCGGCGGCCAATAGTTGGCGGCGCCGCTCCAGTTGGGCGAGCAGTTCGCCTTCGCCGGTCGGCCGGATCTCGAACAGTCGCAGCGACAGGCGGCCATTGGGGGAGTAGTACTCGGCTTTGGCGTGGACGATGACTCGGGTGCCGTCAGTGATCGGACTGGTCGACGATTCGACGACCGAACGGTAGGCGATTGCCGAGATGCTGAAGTTGCCGGTCAAATCACGCAGGGTCAGAAAGTAGGTGGAGCCGCTTCGCTTCGGTTGGACGACTTCGGCTTCGACCCAAACCGAGCCGAGCTGCTCGATCCACCCCTTCAGCCCTTCGGCGATGGTCCGCAGCGGGACCGGTGCCAGTTCGCTGCTCTCCAAAGCCATGTGCCCACCTTAGAGCGCGAGCGTTGCTGGCGAGCGCAGGTGAGCGCTGGCGTGGGCCGGTAGAGTGGGGGCATGTCCTCCCAGGTCGATTTAGGCATGCCCAGCACGGGCCAAGTTCTTTTGGCTGACCCGCGCGGCTACTGCGCCGGCGTCGATCGGGCGGTAATCACCGTCGAGAAGGCACTCGATTTGTATGGTGCGCCGGTTTATGTGCGCACGC
>JAKPAQ010000350.1 GCA_029779385.1 Actinomycetes bacterium
GTAAGGGGCAGCCGGTCAAGGTTCTCGGTGGGGGAGACATCAACGTGGCGGTCCAAGTGTCCGCCGACAAGGTGTCTGCTTCGGCCAAGTCCAAGATCGAAGCTGCTGGCGGTTCGGTCACCGTTTCCTGATTGCAGGAGCGATGTCCGCAACCAAGCGAACCTGATACGGGCGGGTTCTCCGATACGGAGAACCCGCCCGTTTCGCGCACTGTTACAGTCAGTCGGCGTATGCCGTTAATGGGAGGAAATCCGTGCTTAGAGTCTTCGTGAACGCATTCAGGACACCTGATCTGCGTCGCAAGATCCTTTTTGTTTTGGGGATCATTGTGCTCTTCCGTCTCGGCTCTGTCGTGCCGGCGCCTGGTGTTCACGTGCCAAACGTTCGCGAGTGCATCGACGTTGCTGCCGGTGGCGACGACGCGGGCCTGTTCGCCCTAATTAACGTGTTCTCCGGCGGCGCGCTGCTGAAGTTGACGGTTTTCGCGCTCGGCATCATGCCGTACATCACCGCGAGCATCATCTTGCAGTTGCTCGTGGTGGTAATTCCGCGCCTGGAAGCCCTCAAGAAAGAGGGACAGTCCGGCCAAACGAAGATCACCCAATACACCCGTTACTTGACTGTCGGCTTGGCGATTTTGCAGGCCACCGGCATCGTGGCGCTGGCTCGCAGCGGCCAACTGTTCGGCAGCCAGTGCAAACTGCCACTGCTTTATAACGAAGACAGCATCCTTGCCTTCCTGCTGGTTGTGCTGACCATGGTTGCCGGCACGACCGTCATCATGTGGCTCGGCGAATTGATCACTGATCGTGGCGTCGGCAACGGCATGTCGATCTTGATCTTTACCCAAGTTGTCGCAACGTTCCCCGGTTCGATGTGGAACATCCGCGAATCAAAAGGCTGGGCAACCTTCGCGGTCGTCGTCGCGGTCGGTCTGGCTGTTGTGGTCTTCGTCATCTTCATGGAACAGGCGCAACGTCGCATACCGGTCCAGTACGCCAAGAAGATGGTCGGCCGGCGGATGTTCGGCGGTACCTCGACCTACATTCCGTTGAAGGTCAACCAGGCCGGCATCATCCCGGTGATCTTCGCGTCGAGTTTGCTGTACCTGCCGGCGCTCTACATCAACTTCAATGGCGACTCGAAACTTGCCGCTTGGATCAACGACCACTTCGTCGCTGGCGATAGTCCGATCTACATGGTCACGTTCTTCGCGTTGATCGTTTTCTTCACTTACTTCTACGTTTCGATCACCTTCAACCCTGAAGAGGTCGCTGACAACATGAAGAAGTACGGCGGCTTCATTCCAGGTATCCGCGCCGGTAAGCCGACCCAGGACTACTTGGCCTACGTACTCAGCCGCATCACTGCACCCGGTGCGGTCTATCTTGGTTTGATTGCGCTCATCCCGATGGTCGCAATCGCTTTGGTCGGCGCGAACCAGAACTTCCCATTCGGCGGCACGACAATCTTGATTATCGTCGGCGTCGGTTTGGATACGGTCAAGCAGATCGAGAGCCAACTGCAGCAACGTAACTACGAAGGGTTCCTCAAGTAATGCGACTGCTCATCATGGGTCCGCCCGGCGCGGGCAAGGGGACACAAGCCGTAGCGCTCGCTGAGCGCATCAACGGCGCGCACATTTCTACCGGTGACATCTTCCGGGCGAACGTCGCGGCCGAGACCGAACTTGGCGTGACGGCCAAGCGGTACATGGACGCGGGCGAATACGTGCCCGACGAAGTCACCAACGCGATGGTTGCGGACCGACTCAGCCAAGACGATGCACGCACCGCCTTCTTGCTCGATGGATACCCGCGGACGCTCGATCAGGTCGCCAAACTAGACGAGATCTTGGCCGGTATCGGCAGTGAACTTGACGGCGTGGTCGCATTGACCGTCGAAAGTGATGAACTGATTGCTCGTTTGCTTGAGCGAGCGAAGGTCAGCGGCCGCACCGACGACACCGAAGATGTCATCCGTCACCGCCAAGAGGTGTACTTGGCCGAGACCGAACCGCTCCTCGCGGTTTACCGCGAGCGCGGCTTGTTGTTCGAGGTCGATGGCATGGGCACGCCCGACGAGGTAGGCCAGCGCGTTGCCGCTGCCCTGCCTGCCTGAGTTGCAAGTTCTTTAGCGAATCGTGTTCAGCGAGTCGATCGAACTAAAAACACCAGCCCAGATCGTCTCCATGCGAGCAGCCGGACTGGTAGTTGCTCGAACGCTGGAGGCGCTGCGCCCCCGGGTGGTTCCTGGTGTGACCACTGCTGAGCTCGATCAGTTCTGCCGCGAGCGGCTCGCCGCCGAGGGGGCAACGTCTAACTTCCTGAACTATCACGGGTTCCCCGCGACGATCTGTATCTCGGTAAATGACGAGATCGTGCACGGAATTCCGGGCAGTCGCACGATTTCTGACGGCGATCTTGTTTCGTTGGATTTCGGCGCAATTGTTGACGGCTGGCACGGCGATTCGGCGATCACGGTCGAAGTTGGGAACACCAGCGCCGAAGTGGCTGAACTGAACCGCGTCACCGAAGAAGCACTCTGGCGCGGAATTGCGGCCGCCAAAATAGGCGGCAAAGTTGGCGACATCTCGCACGCGGTCGGTTCGTACGTGAAGTCCCAAGCCAAACTTTCGGGTGGGCGGTACGGCATCACTGAAGGCTTTACCGGCCACGGCATCGGTTC
Source organism: Actinomycetes bacterium (assembly GCA_029779385.1). The sequence continues at coordinate 2,689 of JAKPAQ010000350.1, forward strand.
GGCACTGCACCAATCCCCGGACGTGCCAAACACCGGACGGCGAGGCAAGGGCGCAAAGATCGTCGCCGGGATGGCATTGGCGATTGAACCGATGATCACCTTGGGCACTTCGCGCGCGGCAATCCTTGAGGACGAGTGGACGGCGGTCACCACCGACGGCACTTGGGCCGCGCACCACGAACACACGATCACGGTCACCGAAACCGGAGTTTGGGTGTTGACTGCACTCGACGGCGGCGCGGCCAGGTTGGCCGAACTGGGCGTGCCTTGCGGCGCGCCCACCTGAGCGCGCTCCTTGACCTGTTGGTTGTTAAGGGCAGACTTGGGCCATGCGTTCAGTTCTTCTCGGGTTTGCGGTAGCCGCAACCCTTCTAGTTGGCGGCTGCGGTAGCGCCAATCCAAGCTCGGGAGCTGGTGGCTCAGAGGCCAGCGCAAGCCAGACCGAACTGGCCGCTCAACAATCGCTGCGGTCGTACCTGTTGGCGGCCGACGCCGGTGACTGCGACGCACTGAAGGTAGTCGTACTGACCCCGCGCGACGTCGATTGTGACCAGGTCGCTGAGGCCGCCGGCCTATGGAGTGAGGGCGACAACGACTTGGCATCCTTGCCGATGGCGGCCGAAGTCAGCGACGAAAGCGCCATCGTGACGGTGACTTGGCATGATGGTTCGAAGGACTCTTGGGATTTGCAACGGGTTGAAGGTAAGTGGCTCGTGCTGGACGCGGACTCAGCAGACGACAGCTGACCTGCCCCGATTTGGGTCTTTTGCCGGGCACAGCGTAGACTTGTGTGTCGGCCTTGTCAGGTCCGTGTCCCCACGCCTTTGGGATCCCAATTTTGGGATGGGACACAGTCGTGCCTAGGTCGATCAGACGAGAAGAAGAAGTTGAGGTGTATGGCGAAAAAAGAAGGCGTCATCGAAATGGAGGGCTCGGTAGTCGAGGCCCTGCCTAACGCGATGTTCCGGGTCGAACTGGCCAATGGTCACAAGGTCCTGGCGCACATCAGCGGAAAGATGCGCCAGCACTACATCCGCATCCTCCCTGAGGATCGGGTAGTGGTCGAACTTTCGCCGTACGATCTCAGCCGCGGTCGGATCGTCTATCGCTACAAGTAAGAATCCAACTAAATAATCCACGTTCAGTTCGTACCGAAGAGAGAGCTTCTCGATGAAGGTCAACCCGAGCGTGAAGAAGATCTGTGACAAGTGCAAGGTGATTCGTCGCCACGGCCGCGTCATGGTCATCTGCGAAAACCCGCGTCACAAGCAGCGTCAAGGCTGAAAAGCCAAGACCTGTGAGTGTTTGCGAAGCAGGCATCTTCTTCAACGCAACACCACTGAACATCTGACGGCTCACTTCCAACTCGGAAGTGTTACCTCCGGCGCAGAGGCCGGAGCCCAATCGAGGCGATTGGGATGCCCCAGGTGACGACACCTCTGCCGAACCGAAAGGAACTGCCAGCACATGGCACGCCTCGTCGGAGTGGATCTACCGCGTGAAAAGCGCGTGGAGATCGCACTCACGTACATATTTGGGGTCGGTCGCACTCGTGCGGTCGAGACCCTCGCTGCAACCGGCATCGATCCGAACACCCGTGTTCACGAGTTGAACGACGACCAGCTCGTCGCTCTTCGTGACCACATCGAAGCGAACTACCAGGTCGAGGGTGACCTGCGTCGCGAGATTACCGGAGACATTCGCCGCAAGATGGAGATCGGCTCGTACCAGGGCCGCCGTCACCGTGCGCACCTGCCCGTTCGCGGACAGCGCACCAAGACCAATGCGCGTACCCGTAAGGGCCCCAAGCGCACCGTCTCCGGAAAGAAGAAGTGAGGTAGTCGATGCCCCCGAAGAATTCCGGCGCTAAGAAGACGCGCCGCAAGGAGAAGAAGAACATCGCTCAGGGCGAAGCCCACATCAAGAGCACGTTCAACAACACGCACGTGACGATCACCGACCCAACGGGTGCGGTTATCTCGTGGGCTTCCGGCGGAACTGTCGGTTTCAAAGGCTCGCGCAAGTCGACTCCCTACGCCGCCGGTATGGCTGCCGAGGCTGCGGGTCGTCAGGCAATGGATCACGGCATGAAGAAGGTCGACGTTTTCGTGAAGGGTCCGGGTTCGGGCCGCGAGACGGCGATCCGGTCGCTCAGTGGAATCGGCCTCGAGGTCGGCACCATTTCCGACGTGACTCCCAGCCCGCACAACGGCTGCCGTCCGCCCAAGCACCGTCGCCTCTGAGCTTCGGTCTTCGACTTTCTTCAAGGAGTAAGAACCATGGCCCGTTACACCGGACCTCTCACCAAGAAGTCACGCCGCCTCGGCGTTGACCTCGTTGGTGGGGACAAGGCTTTCGAGCGCCGTCCTTACGCCCCCGGCCAGCATGGCCGCGCGCGCGTCAAGGAATCGGAATACCGCACCCAGCTGCAGGAAAAGCAGAAGGCGCGTTACACCTACGGCGTTCTGGAAAAGCAATTTCGCAAGTACTACGAGACCGCTTCGCGTCGCCCCGGCAAGACCGGCGACAACCTGTTGATCCTGCTGGAAAGCCGGCTCGACAACGTTGTTTACCGCTCTGGCCTAGCGCGCACGCGTCGCCACGCCCGCCAGTTGGTTACCCACGGACACTTCGTGGTCAACGGCGTGAAGACGAACATCCCGTCCTTCCAGGTCAGCAAGCACGACATCATCGACGTGCGGACCAAGAGCCTGGAAATGTCGCCGTTCATCATTGCCCGCGAGACCCACGACTCTGACGTGGTTCCCGGCTGGCTCGATGTCGCTCCTGACCGTGGACGGATCCTGGTTCACCAGCGTCCGGTACGCGAGCAGATCGTCGTCCCGATCTCCGAACAGCTCATCGTCGAGTACTACTCGAAGATCTGAGTTTCGTTCCACTTCATCCAACTACCCGGCCCTCATATAACGGTTGGTCCGGAAAGGAAGAAAAATGCTGATCGCACAGCGCCCCGTCCTGTCCGAAGAGGTCGTAGACGAGTACCGTTCGCGGTTCGTCATCGAGCCTTTGGAGCCCGGTTTCGGTTACACCCTCGGCAACTCGCTGCGTCGTACGCTGCTGTCGTCGATCCCGGGTGCGGCTGTTACCTCCATCAAGATTGATGGTGTCCAGCACGAGTTCTCGACCGTCGAAGGTGTTACCGAAGACGTCACCGAGATCATCCTCAACCTGAAGCGCTTGGTTGTTTCCTCGACCATCGACGAGCCGGTCGTAATGTACCTGCGTGCCGAAGGCGCTGGCGATGTGACGGCCGCGGCCATCACCCCGCCTGCTGGTGTTGAGGTCCACAACTCGGACCTGCACATCGCGACGCTCAACGACAAGGGTCGTCTTGAGATCGAACTGGTTGTCGAGCGTGGCCGTGGCTACGTTTCCTCGGTCCAGAACAAGACCGGCGACGAAGAGATCGGCCGCATGCCGATCGACTCGATCTACAGCCCGGTACTCAAGGTGACCTACAAGGTGGAGGCCACCCGTGTTGAGCAGCGCACCGACTTCGACAAGCTGATCGTCGACGTTGAGACGAAGGCTTCGATCCTGCCGCGTGACGCGATCGCGTCGGCCGGTTCGACTTTGGTCGAGTTGTTCGGTTTGGCTCGCGAGTTGAACGTCGAAGCCGAAGGCATCGACATTGGCCCGTCGCCAGTTGACGAGCAGATGGCAGCCGATTTGGCGCTGCTGATCGAGGATCTGGACTTCACCGTTCGGTCCTACAACTGCCTCAAGCGCGAGGGCATCCACACCGTGGGCGAACTCATCACGCGCAGCGAGCAGGATCTGCTGGACATCCGCAACTTCGGTTCCAAGTCGATCGACGAAGTCAAGGCCAAGGTCGCCGAGTTGGGCCTGGCGCTCAAGGACAGCCCCGCTGGATTCGATCCGTCCGCCGTCGTCGATAACTTCGACGATGACACCTCTTACGCCGAGGACGAGCAGTACTGAGCTGCTCAACTCACTGATTCAGGAGTAGAAAAATGCCAACCCCCACCAAGGGTGCACGCCTCGGCGGAAGCCCGGCCCACCAGCGGCTGATCCTGGCGAACCTTGCTCAAAGCTTGTTCGAGCATGGCCGGATCACCACGACCGAGGCCAAGGCTAAGCGGCTTCGTCCGTACGCCGAGCACCTCATCACGAAGGCGAAGACCGACACGGTCGCCAATCGCCGTCAGGTTGTGAAGGTCATCCGCGACAAGTCCGTCCTGCACACGTTGTTCACCGAGATCGGTCCGGCCATGGCCACCCGTCCCGGCGGCTACACCAGGATCACGAAGATCGGTCCGCGCAAGGGCGACAACGCCCCGATGGCGGTAATCGAGATCGTGGAGGCCAAGGCTTTCGAAGCTAAGGCACCTAAGGCCGCCAAGGTCGAAGAGGCTGCCAAGGTTGAAGAGGCACCAGTCGAAGAAGCCGTAGAAGTAGTCGAGGCACCAGTCGAAGCTGCTGCTGAGACAGTCGACGAAGTCGCCGCTGACGCCACTGAGGAAGTCAAGTAAGCAATAAAACCTCAAAGTGCCCGCCCCGTTTCGGGGCGGGCACTTTACTTTTTTGCGTTTGGGATGTGGTCGGGTTTTATCCCGGTATGCTCAAGCAAAATCTCCTAGCTAGAACAGAGTTGAGAATGATGCGTAAGCCCCGGGTTGCTGCCGTCGGTTTGTTGAGTTCGTTTGCCTTGGTCGCGGGTATCTCGGCGGCGGTTGCCTCGCCCGGTACCGAGTCGCAACCTTCGACCGATTCGACCACCCCAAGCCCACGGGCAAGTGGAGTGATCGTGAAGTACGCAAAGGGCGAGGTGCGCATGGCCGACCTGGCCGCCACGGTGGACGAGCAGTTACCTGGTAAGGCCGAAGTCGCGGGGACACGCAGCGGCTCAAAGGGCCTTGGACTGATCGAGTTCGACCGTTCGGTCAAGGAGTCGAATCTTGATTCGGCTATCGAGTCGTTGAACCAGGACCCGGACGTCGAATGGGCAGTGCCGAACGGTCGCCGATACGCCGCAGCGACCGCCAACGACCCCTTCTACACCAGCGGAAAACTTTGGAACCTCACCGGCACTTGGGGCGTTCAGGCCAACGACGCCTGGGATGTCACCACGGGAGTTCCGAGCGTTCGGGTGGCGGTGCTGGACACGGGTATCCGCAAGGACCATCCAGACCTCGCGGCGAACCTCGTTGCTGGGTATGACTTCGTCGACGACGAGTACACCTGCTACGGGACCGACGATTGCTGGTATGACGGTACTTTCCTCAGCGCGGGCGACGGCAATGGCTGGGACGCTGACCCGAGCGACCCGGGCGATTGGGTGTCGGCCAATTACTGTGGATACTCCCATCCAGGCGCCAATAGCTCTTGGCATGGTACCCACGTGGCCGGCACGGTGGCTGCGATTCGTAACAACGGCACTGGTGTCGTCGGGGTTGCACCCGGAGTCAAGATTCAACCGATCCGCGTGCTCGGCAAGTGTGGTGGCACCGATTGGGATATAGCGATGGGCATGCTTTGGGCCGCCGGCGAAGACATCTACAAATACGACGCTTCCTATGGTCGACTTCCGGTGAACCCAACGCCGGCGAAGGTGCTTAACCTTTCGCTGGGCGGTACATACGAGGATCTTTCAGATGCTCAAGAAATGTGTGAGTTCTACGACGCTGTTTCGCAGATCGTCATGCAGCGGGGCGCGACAATTGTCGCGGCCGCGGGCAACGATGGCGACCAAGCCAATTACACCGTGCCTGGATCCTGTCCGGGCTTCATCTCAGTC
>JAKPAQ010000356.1 GCA_029779385.1 Actinomycetes bacterium
CGATCAAGGGCGTCGAACTCGGCGACGGGTTCGAGCTCGCGCGTACTCGCGGATCGCTCGCCCACGATGAGATCGTCGGGACCGACGACGGCATTCGCCGGGTAACTGGACGCTCCGGCGGTACCGAGGGCGGCATGACCACCGGTGAGCAGTTGCGCGTCCGCGCGGCGATGAAGCCGATCGCGACGGTTCCACGGGCCCTTCGCACGATCGATGTGCAGACCGGTCAAGCGACTACCGCCCACCACCAACGCTCTGACGTTTGTGCAGTTCCAGCCGCTGGGATCGTTGCCGAGGCGATGGTTGCGTTGGTGGTCGCCGACGCGATCTGTGAGAAGTTCGGTGGCGATTCGGTTGGCGAGACCAGCCGAAACGTCCGCGGTTACCTTGAGAACTTGAGGTACCGGTGAAACCGATCGTCGTCGTTGTTGGCCCGCCCGGTGCCGGCAAGACGACCGTCGCGCATTTGCTCGGTGAACGCCTTGGCGTCGCGGTTCGTGACACCGACCAGGACGTCGAGGCCGACCAGGGCGAATCCGTCCAAGAAATTTTCGTCGGTCGCGGCGAACCCGTTTTTCGCGAACTTGAGGCCGCGGCGGTTGCCAAGGCGCTCGCTGAACATGATGGCGTGCTCGCGCTTGGCGGGGGAGCGGTCCACGACGAAGGCACCCAGGCACTGCTCGTGGATCAAACAGTGCTGCACTTGGATGTGGGTTTGGCGCAAGCGGCCGCACGCGTCGGGATGAACTCCGGCCGCCCGCTATTGCTCGGCAACGTGCGCGGCCAACTTAAGACGCTGATGGATCAACGTCGCCCGATCTATAACCGGTTGGCCACGGTCACAGTCGATACCAACGAGCTGACTGCGGCCGAAGTTGTCGACCAAGTGATTGAGCGACTGCAACTGGTAGGGCCGACCAAGTGACCCGTCGGGTATCGGTGGCCACGGCTCAGCCCTACGAAGTGCTGGTCGGGCACGATGCGGTGAATGAGTTCGCCGCCCTGGTCCCCGACGATGCGGTGCGCGTCGCGATCATCCATGCAAAACCTGTTGGCGATTTTGCCAAGCAGTTGGCCAGCCAATTGCCAGACCGTCAAATCCTCTTCATCCAGGCGCCAGACGGCGAGCAGGCCAAGACCGTCGAATTCTTAGCGCACTGCTGGGACGAACTTGGCGCTGGCGGTTTCACTCGCTCAGATGTGATCGTCGGGGTTGGCGGCGGAGCCACGACAGACTTGGCCGG
>JAKPAQ010000370.1 GCA_029779385.1 Actinomycetes bacterium
TCACGGCGGTTCGAGCCAAACGGGAAGTGAGCGCGCACGCCCGGCTGAACGTGTCCGGGTCCGACCTTGACTGCTCCGCCAGACATACCCACCAACACGATTTCACCGGATGGCCGCGTGAGGGCGCTGGCAAGGTCGACGGTTACGGGGGCACCGGCACAGTCGATGACCGCTGAACACATCTCACCGCCGGTGAGCTCAAGAACCTCATCCCTGTTGTCAGCACCTGCGAGCAGTGCATCGTCTGCTCCCATCCTGCGAGCAAGCTCCAGGCCTTCGTCGCGCGCATCGATCGCAATGACCCGACAGTTCGTGATGGCTTTGAGGATTCCGACCGCGAAACTTCCGACGCCTCCGGTACCGATCACCAGGACTGGTTCGCCAGCATTAAGCGCCCCGTGGGCGGCCTTCACCGCGTGGTAGGCGGTTGCACCCGCGTCAGGCAGCGGCGCGGCAATTTCTGGCGGAAGTCCCATTCGGTCGAGCAGATTCTCTTCCGGAATCGCGACGTGCGAAGCCAAGCCGCCATCGCGTCCAACACCGAGGAATTGCAGTCCGGCGAACTGGCACGCAGCCGAATTCCCGTGCGTGCACTGCCAGCAGGTACGACAGCCTGGTCCGGCTCCTGCAACAATCAGATCCCCGACCTCCCAGCCGACGACATCTGAACCAAGTTCAACGATCCGACCGGCAACCTCATGGCCGAGGGTCATCGGCATCGGCCATGTCCGCATGATCTCGTTCACCGGGTACGCAGGCGATTGCATGTGGAGATCGGATGCACAGATCCCGGCGCCTTGAACCTCTACGACAACTTCGGTTGGCCCAGGCTTCGGTTCGGGCGCGTCAGCGAAGGCCGCCGGAGTTCCGAGCGCTGGGAGTCGATAGGCCTTCATGGAATTACCACCACCGGAACGTCGTCAGGGTCAATGTCTTTGGCGTTAACCACCGAGTCCAACGAGGTCGTTGTGTGATCAACCGTGATCTTGGTGTTGTCGAGAAGATCGAGGACTTCGCGCAGGTCGCCTCGGCTGCCACCTTCGACGTAGCGAGCTGAACCATTGCGGTTCAGGCGCCCGGCACCAATCGGGACGAAACCGCCACCGGTTCCAGCTACCACGATCGCCCCGCCTTGCGTTGCGGCCGATCCGGCGAATGCTGACGATGCTTCAGTCCCAAC
>JAKPAQ010000387.1 GCA_029779385.1 Actinomycetes bacterium
GGATCAACTCGTTTATCGACTGATACCCACCGAGCGCCACCTGGATGGCATTTTGTGCCGGCACGTTCGGGCATAAGCGCATCGAGGCCAACAAGGTGATGCCTTCGAGGTAGTCCTGAGCGCGCTCTAGCGGTCCGGTAACTACCAGCCAGGCCGAGCGGTACCCACAGACTCGGTATGCCTTAGACAAGCCGTTGAACGTCAACGTCAATACGTCAGGCGCCACGCTCGCCATCGGAATATGGGTGGCCTCGTCGTAAAGGATCTTGTCGTAGATCTCATCGGCCATCAAGATCAAGTTGTGCTTGCGGGCCAACTCAGCAATCGCGGCCAACGTCTCGCGGCTGTAAACCGCGCCCGTTGGGTTGTTCGGGTTGATCACCACGATCGCCCGAGTGCGATCGGTGATCTTGCTTTCCAGATCGGCCAGGTCCGGATTCCAGTCGTTTTCCTCGTCGCACAAGTAGTGCACTGGTCGGCCGCCCGCAAGGTTCGTGACCGCGGTCCACAGCGGATAGTCCGGCGCCGGGATCAGCACCTCATCGCCATTGTTCAACAGCGCCTGCAGGGCAATCTGAATCAACTCCGAGACGCCGTTGCCCAACCAGACATCATCGATGTCGATTGCCGGGAAACCGTCTTGCAGTTGGTAGTGGTGCACCACCGCTCGCCTGGCCGACTGGATCCCGCGCGAATCGGAGTACCCCTGGGAGGTGGGAAGTCCGGCGATGACGTCCTGGAGGATCTCGGCGGGCGCATCGAAACCGAACGGTTGCGGGTTGCCAATGTTGAGTTTAAGGATCCGGTGACCTTCGGCCTCCAACTGGGCAGCTCGCGCGCTGACGGGGCCGCGGATGTCATAAAGCACATCCCTCAACTTTTCCGACTGGCGCACGTTTGGGGTCATGGACCCTATTGTGTCAGGACAGGTCGCGGATGAGGTCGAGTGAGTGCTGCAGGTCGGCCGGGTATGGGCTTTCAAAATCGACCCATTCGCCCGATGTTGGGTGAGTAAAGCCAAGTTCGACTGCATGGAGCCACTGGCGTTCCAACCCGACCTTCGCCGCCAGGACTGGATCGCTGCCGTAGAGCGGATCACCCACACAGGGATGCTTGATTGCGCTCATGTGGACGCGAATCTGGTGGGTACGGCCGGTCTGCAACTTGATCCGCAGCAAGGAGGCATAGCGGTGCGCTTCGAGAGTGTCGTAGTGCGTGATGCTCGGTCGACCATCGGCGCGAACCGTGAACTTGAAGTCGTGCTTGGGGTGACGCGCGATCGGCGCGTCGATCGTGCCGGTGTGAGGGTCGGGATGCCCTTGCACCAGCGCGTGATAGATCTTTTCGACCGTTCGGTCACGAAAGGCCTGCTTCAACACGGCGTACGCCCGCTCGGATTTAGCGACCACCATCAACCCGCTCGTCCCGACGTCGAGTCGCTGGACGATCCCTTGACGTTCAGGCGCACCCGAAGTTGAGATGCGCACACCCACACCCGCGAGGTGACCTGACACCGTGGGGCCATCCCAACCGACGCCGGGATGGGCAGCAACGCCTACCGGCTTATCGACCACGACGATATCGTCGTCTTGGAAGATGATCGACATGCCGTCAACTTCTTCGGCAATTACCTCAACGACTCGTTCCTGCGGAATTGTGGCTTCCAAAAGCTGGCCCGGCTCGACCCGTTGGGACTTCATCGGAGTTGACGAATCGAGCCGCACGAGGTCGCCCGCTACCAATTCACTGGCCCGGGTTCGCGAAACTCCAAAAAGGCGCGAAAGCGCTACGTCAACCCGCTCGCCTGCCAGTCCCTCTGGGATGTAGACGCTGCGTGACTCGCTCACTTTGCCGATTCCTCTCGCGTGCCGTCGAACTTGATGCCCTGCCAAGACCGGACCACGACGATGATCGCGGCGATAGTCAACGCGAGGTCGGCGATATTGCCGACGAAAAATCCGTTGTAGTCGATGAAGTCGACCACATGGCCTCGCAAAAATCCCGGCTCACGAACCAGCCTATCGACCAGGTTCCCAACGGCTCCACCAAGGAAGAGTCCAAGCCCCAACGCCCACCAGCGATCGTGGAGCCGACCGGCGATAAAAATGAGTGTGCCCGCGACGGCCACCGCTACCAAACTGAGCAGAATCGTGTATCCCGCGGCCGTACCGAGGGCTGCGCCCGGGTTGAATACCAACCGAAGTCCGAGCAGGTCCCCAATCAAGGGCACATACTCGCCCTCGACTAGCCGGCTAAGCGCCAACAACTTCGAGGCTTGATCAACCAATACGACCACTGAGGCTGCAGCGATGAACAAGCCCAACGGTTTCGGCCAAGCTGAGTCAACCGAAGGTTCGTTTTCTGAATCTGTCACCGAATGCTCAGTGACGTTCTTCGCGGCGCTTGCAATCCATGCAAAGCGTCGCTCTTGGGAAAGCCATCAGCCGCATCTTGCCGATCGCCTCGCCGCAGGTCTCGCACAATCCGTAGCTTCCATCGGCCAGTCGCTCCAAGGCGCGGTTCGTTTGCTCCAGCAGTTCACGCTGGTTTGCGGCCAACGACATTTCGGCATCGCGCTCAAGCGAGTTCGCGCCAACATCAGCTTGATCGTTGCCGGCTCCGTCGACTCCGCCGGCCAAAATCTCTTGAAGATCGCGGGCAGTGTGGTCGAGTTCTTCGCGCAACCGATCAAGGTCGGACGCGAGTTCTTCACGGATGGCTTTGGTCTCGGCAGCGGTCCACGGTTGTTCGTCTGAACGTACTGCGAATGTCGTCTTCGGCATGCCGGGACACTAAACCCACCACGGTCGAGGCGCAAGTCGCCCCACCGTAGAATCGAGTGTGTGAGTCACGACGGACCCAAATCCCACTCTTCTTCCGCTTCGGCAACAACTGCTACTGACCTGACTTATCGTCCGGTCCCAGCACAGGTTGACTTGCCCTCGATGGAGCGAAATATCCTGCAATTTTGGGCCGAAAAGGACACCTTCGCTGCCTCGCTGGACACCCCCGAGGGCACCAAAGACTGGACGTTTTACGAAGGACCGCCGACTGCAAACGGCACTCCCGGTACTCACCACGTCGAGGCGCGCGTATTCAAAGATGTTTTCCCACGGTTCAAGACGATGCAGGGCTATCGGGTTGATCGCAAGGCCGGCTGGGACTGTCACGGACTGCCGGTAGAGATCGCCGTCGAGAAGGAACTCGGATTCAACGGAAAGCCCGATATCGAAGCCTTCGGTATCGCCGAATTCAATGCCAAATGTCGCGAGTCCGTGCTGCGCAACGTCGATCTGTTCCAAGAGATGACCGAGCGGATGGGCTACTGGACCGATATGGAACACCCATATCGCACGATGGATGCCTCCTACGTCGAGAGTGTCTGGTGGGCGCTGTCGCAAATCCACGGCAAGGGCCTGCTGGTTGAGGACTACCGAGTCGCGCCGTACTGCCCGCGCTGTGGCACCACCTTGTCCGACCATGAACTAGCCCAAGGCTACGAGACCGTCGTCGATCCTTCGGTCTATGTCCGGTTCAACCTCACCTCGGGACCCTGGGCTGGTACCGACCTACTGGTCTGGACCACCACCCCGTGGACTCTGGTGTCGAACACTGCTGTCGCGGTGCATCCAAAGGTCACCTACGTCATCGCCACCAAGGACGATCAACGGGTCGTTGTCGCCGAGCCACTCGTGACTAAGGCCCTTGGCGAGGATTGGGAAGTCACCGAGAAGATCACCGGGCGCGAAATGGAGCGCTGGACCTACCAACGACCGTTCGATCTGGTGGAAATCCCCGATTCGCATTTCATCGTCCTAGCCGATTACGTCACTACTGAGGACGGCACCGGCCTAGTCCACCAGTCCCCC
>JAKPAQ010000392.1 GCA_029779385.1 Actinomycetes bacterium
TGGTGATGGATTGGTCGATGCATGTGTCACGACGTGCGCAGCCAACCTCGGCGTTGGTATTGACGGCAGCGGCGTGCTCACGCTCCCAAGTCAGGTAAGCGATGGCTTCCTCACCTATAACGTCACTGAGATCAGCGACCGGGCATTTTCAGATTGGTCGGGAATCTTCGGCGTGACCATCCCAGGAACCGTGCGCCGCGTCGGAAACCAAGCCTTCTACCGGGGAACTCCGGGAACGGGCCTGTCCAGCCTCACAATCGAACCTGGCGTCGACCTGACAATCAGCAACATGGCCTTCGCCGGCACAGCTCTGACCCACCTGGATATCCCATCAAGGGTGAGGACTATCGAGATGGCCGCCTTCATCGACGTTCCGAATCTGCAAACGATCGAGATCAACGGCGGCGACACCCCTGCCTCTATCGCAACTTCAGCGTTCCGCCTTGGGAACCCGGCTCCGAATTCGGACCTGGACTACGTGCGTTTCCGCGGGGTCAAGCCAACGATTGCTGACAATGCATTCGACGGCCACGTCGGCTGTGAACTTCGCTACCAATCAACCGAGACCAGTTGGAGCGCGCCATTCGCGACGATGTCCGACTGCACGTGGATCTCAACTGACGCTCCGTCAATCACTGCCTCGCCCGCAGATGCCACCACGCGCGTCGGAGACCCCGCGACGACCTTCAGTGTGGCGGCGACCGGAAATGGTGAGCTGTACTACCAGTGGCAGCGCAACGGTGTTGGCATCCCGGGTGAGAACAGCGCCACCCTCACCATCTCGAACCCGTCGCTGAGTAACAGCGGCGACCAGTACGACGTCGTGGTGACGAACTGGGTCGGTTCGCAGACAAGTTCGGCGGCAACCCTGACAGTTAATCCCGCACCTGCGACGCCTACAAAAGCGGCCCAAACCGCCAGTCTTGCGATCGCCAAGAAGCTCAAGCGCAACCGCTCATACACGCTGCCAACTCGCACCACTGAAGGTCAGCCAATCGCGTGGTCGGCCTCGAAGACCGGTAAGTGCAAAGTCAAAGGCGGGAAGCTCAAGTGCAGGAAGGCGACCGGGAAGCGTACGGTCACATTGACTGCCCGAGCCCCAGCAACTTCGACACTGTTTGAGTTCGTCCAAACGGTCAAGCGCAAGGTTGGCTAACACGGGCGGCAAAGAACGCTCTATCGTCAGGCGTCGTGAGCCGCATTGTTGTCATCGGAGCCGGAATCGGCGGTATGGCTGCGGCTGCACGTCTGAGCGTCAAAGGCCACCAGGTCACGATTGTTGAACAGTCCGATCAAGTCGGCGGCAAGGCTGGCGCGTATTCCCGCGACGGCTTCGTGTTCGACACGGGCCCAAGCCTGATCACGCTCCCGGCGGTCTACCGCGACCTCTTCCTCAAGACTGGCACCTCACTGGAAGACAACGTGGACCTTCAGCCGGTGGAACCGGGCACAAGTTATCGATGGTCAGACGGCACCCGGGTGACGCTTCCTGGGGTCAACCCGGCGGCTGCCGCCACCGCGCTTGGTGACGCGCTCGGCGGAACCGCGCGAGAAGATTGGCTCGCTCTCGTAGCGCGGGCAGCCGAGATCTGGCGGATCACGCGGAAGCCGTTCCTGGAGTCGCCGCTAACCGGCACGAGGGAACTGCTCGCCCTGGCCAAGAGCCCCCGAGACGTTCGAACCGTTGCCCCGACCACCAGCCTTCGAGGCTTGGGGCGCAAGTACTTGCGAGACCCGAGACTGCGGATGCTCCTTGATCGCTACGCAACCTATTCCGGATCCGACCCGCGCAAAGCACCAGCAGCG
>JAKPAQ010000433.1 GCA_029779385.1 Actinomycetes bacterium
TAATGCGGGCCTTGATTTCGTCTCGGATTGGCCGGACGGCTTCAACACCTTGACCTGCTGGATCCTGAAGCACCCAGTCTTCGTAGCGCTTGCCAGGAATGATCGGGCAGACATCGCCGCAGCCCATCGTGATCACAACGTCAGAAATTTCGACGGCTTCAGTCGTGAGGACCTTCGGTTGCTCGGCTGAGATGTCGATGCCCTCTTCGGCCATGGCGGCAACCACGGCAGGGTTCACTGAATCGGCAGGTGCAGAACCGGCAGACCGAACCTCGACCGCACCATTGGAAAGGTGCGTGAGGTACGCCGCCGCCATTTGTGATCGGCCGGCGTTGTGGACGCAGACGAAGAGAACGCTCGGGCGCTCAGTTGATGGTGATGGCATGGGATGGGGATCCTTTCGAGGTCAAATGGTGAGTGGGCAAGAGTCAGTTCGCAGATTCGATCGGTTGGACCGGTTGTTGGGCCGTTGGCCAGTGCCACCGACTTCGCAACCACAGCGAGACATACACGAGCGCGACAAGCACTGGCACCTCAATGAGCGGGCCGACCGCGCCCGTCAGCGCTTGGCCCGACGTCACTCCCCAGACTCCAATGCTGACTGCGATCGCGAGCTCGAAGTTGTTGCCAGCGGCGGTGAATGCCACCGTCGCCGACCGGTCGTACGGCAATCCGAAAGCATGCGCCAATCCGAATGACGCGAACCACATGACGGCGAAGTAGACGAGCATGGGCAGTGCGATTCGGGCGACCGTCATCGGGGCACTGATGATTGCTGAACCCTGCAGCGCGAACAAGACAACAATCGTGAAGAGGAGTCCCCAGAGAGCGATAGGTGCGATTCGGGGGGCGAAGACGTCGTCGTACCACTGGCGGCCACGACGCGCGACCCCGATCCGGCGCGTGAGGTAGCCCGCGAGCAACGGAATCCCTAGGAAGATCAAGACCGCCTTCGTAATTGCCCAAGTCGAGAATGAAACGTCCGCAGTACTGAGGCCAAG
>JAKPAQ010000435.1 GCA_029779385.1 Actinomycetes bacterium
CGCCTCGCTCGAAACCGAAGTGGCTTACGTCGATGAGTTCGTCCTGCAGAAGAAGCGCGAACAAAAGCAGGTCAATTTGGGTCTTCGCCACCTCAACGACTCGAGCCCAATGGCGAAGTATCACGTGATGCGCAACCGGGCCTATGTCGGGCGCTACTTCGCCGAGCACGACCACCTAAATCGGCTCGGTTTTGGTCTTGGGACCGCGTTGACCTTCGCCAAGGAGATCGTCCGACTCGTCGTGGTTGAGCGGTCCTTCAAGGGTTTCTCCTCCCTCGTAAATGGCTGGCGCGATGGTCGCAAAATCTGGGCCGACCGCAGTTGGACGCCAATGCCGGCCTTAGCAGGTGCAAATGACTGACGTACTGGTAGTTGGCACCGGCTTTTTTGGCCTGACCGTCGCCGAACAACTCGCAAATGATCCGGGCCTAAAAGTCCACCTGATTGATCGGCGGTCGCATCTTGGCGGCAACGCCTACAGCGAGGCCGAGCCAACCACCGGCATCGAAGTTCACCGCTACGGCGCGCACCTTTTTCACACCTCGAATGAGCGCGTTTGGGAATACGCGAACCGGTTTACCTCGTTTACCAACTACCGCCACCGGGTCTACTCGACCTTCAAGGGCGAAGTTTTCCCGATGCCGATCAACTTGGGCACCATCAACCAGTTCACCCGCTCGGCGATGACCCCCGACGAAGCCCGCGCGTGGGTAATTGAGCAGGCTTCCGGCGGTAGCGCCGATCCGCAGAACCTTGAAGAAAAGGCGATCAGCCTGATCGGGCGACCGCTCTATGAAGCGTTCATCAAGGGGTACACCGCCAAGCAGTGGCAGACCGATCCGACTGCCCTTTCAGCCGACATCATCACCCGCTTGCCGGTTCGCTACAACTACGACAACCGCTACTTCAACGACACCTATGAAGGCCTGCCCACCGACGGCTACACCGCCTGGCTGGAGCGGATGGCCGACCACAAGAACATCACGATCGGCCTAGACGCCGACTTCTTTGATCCGAGTCAACCGTTCAACAAGAACGACTGCGTTGGCCAGTTGCCGATTGTCTACACCGGCCCGTTGGACCGCTACTTCGAAGACCAGCACGGCGCCTTGTCTTGGCGAACCCTAGATTTTGAGCCCGAGGTCTTGCCGATTGGTGACTTCCAAGGCACGCCGGTGATGAACTACGCCGACGAAGACATCGCCTACACCCGGATTCACGAGTTCCGCCACTTCCATCCCGAGCGCGACTATCCGAGCGACGCCACGGTGATCATGCGCGAGTTCAGCCGATTCGCCGAGCCTGGCACTGCCGACGAGCCGTACTACCCGGTCAATACCCCCGATGATCGGGCCGCGCTGTTGGCTTATCGGCAGTTGGCCGGAGCTGAATCCGGTGTCCATTTTGGTGGTCGCCTGGGCACTTATCAGTACCTCGACATGCATATGGCGATCGCTTCGGCGCTCTCGCTGGTCGACAACGTGCTGCGGCCAGGAATTGGCAAGTGACTCGTTTACGGCTTTGGCTGATTGCCCGCATCCGCGCCTCGCGTTTTCTGCCCGTTGGCATGGCCGACAAGCGGGCCGACGTCGAGCGTTTGAACAAGCCGTTCGCCGGCTCGGTGATGCTGTTTTTCCCAAATGGCGCTGATGCGCTTTATCAGTTGCGGCCTTGGTTTGGCGCCCTGAAGGCGCTGGCTGCTGGTCACGGACTAACGGCCGTGTTCAAGGATTCGCGCACTGCCGCGATTGTGCGCGACGAGTCCGGGCTAGATTGCGTCACTTTGGCCAACTACGGCCAGTTGGACCAGATTTTGGCTGTCAGCGAAGTGAAACTGGCGCTCTACGTCAATCACGATCCGGTGAACTTTGAGGTGTTGCGCTTCACCTCGCTGGTTCACGTCTACTTGGGTCACGGCGATAGCGACAAGGGCGTTTCGGTCTCCAATCAGGTGAAGGCCTACGACTTCTGCTTCCTGGCTGGCCAAGCCGCCCTAGATCGCACTAGCGCCGCAGTAATGCTTTACGACGCCGCCGAACGTTCGGTGCTGGTGGGTCAGCCCAGTTTGGATGTCCCGGCCCCCACGCCTAGCCCAGACCCGAATCGCCAAACTGTCCTTTACGCGCCAACTTGGGAGTCGTCGCAGCCGTCGGTCTCGTACGGCTCAGTCATCACGCATGGCTCGCAGGTGTTGGCCGCGCTGACTGGAAAATACCGAGTTATTTATCGTCCTCATCCGCTCAACGGCATCATTGATCCGGCCTACGCGGCCGCCGACGCCGCTCTTCGAGCCAGTGCCGACCGAATCGATACGGACGTGCCTTTGGCGCAGTCATTCGCTGATGCCGACCTGTTGATTACGGACGTGTCGGCCGTGACTTTGAACTGGCTGCCGACGGCAAAGCCGATCCTCGTTTGTCTACCTCGCGTGCCGATCCCGCCGTCGAAACTGATGTCAGCACTGCCACTGCTTGAGGTCGACGCAGACATCGCCGCCGAAGTCGCCACGTCGTTGGCCGACGATCCGACCAAAGCCGCCCGAGTTGACCTAATCGACTACTACCTGGGCGACACTTCGCCGGGCGTTGCGACCGAAAGGTTCTTGACCGCTTGCGCCGACACCATCAACTTGCGCGACCGGCTTTGGGCCGAAAAGCAAGGCCAAGGGGCCACCGGACCCTAACTGTGCTCTGAATTGGTCACTAGCGCCGAACTCAGTGCCCGCCGCCAATGGCCGCTGGGCCATCGGCGCGTCGAATGTCAATCACGTGGCCCGTCATCGGCGCAACCAGCACGTCGAGCGAGCGCCGGGCGACCTCTTCGGAACTGAGCAGCGTTCCCTCGGGCTCGTCGCCGAATGCCTTCGTCCGCATGGGCGTGCCCGTGCGTTCGGGGTTGACGCAGTTGACTCGAACTTCACCGGCCCACT
>JAKPAQ010000468.1 GCA_029779385.1 Actinomycetes bacterium
CCGCCGAAGCCCTCCCCCAGCAACCGGGCGGCCAGCGCCGCCGCACCCTGCGGACGATCCGTCCGGATCATCCGCTGAAATTCGCCTTCCCATCTGCCGACGGACGCCAAGGTGTCGGCCGTGAGGGTGGCGCTGATGCCTTGGCGGTGGTGGCAGTAGGCGATGAAGGCACGCAACAGACTGGGTAATTGTGCGAGATAACCCGTATCCGCCGCTATCTTTCGCGGAGCCCAATCCACGAGAAGGATCTCTACGTTGACGGGGCTCCACCGGTAGGGGTCACCGGGTCCCCACTCGGTCGCGAACCACAAGATCGAGTCCAGCAGACCGTGCGCATCGGCGGTATCCATGGCGTCACCGAACCGCGAGGCGAAGAAATCGTCGGCGATTGCCGTTCTCTCCTCGTCGGTCCATTCATGACGTTCCGGCACCGCGCCTCCGGCCGGCTGCATACGCACCAGCCACTCCACGAGAGGCCGGCACATGGGCCAGGACTCCGACTCCAACGGCGGGAACAATCGGGATCCGTAATCGATCGCCTTCTCGACTATCGCCCGCGCCTCAGCCGGGTCGAACGGTGTCAGTGACTGCCCGTCTTCGATCGACGGTTGTAGCCGCTCCAGCACGACTGAAATCGGTTCCGGAATGACGAATGCGTCTTTGACCACCGTGCCCATGTTGTGGTCGACATAAACCAGCGCCGTCAGCTGCCGGCCGTCGGGCAGCGTCGCGCCGAAAAAGTAGTCGTCACCGTCGCCAAGAACGTGCGTCAGGAACCACACTTCCGGGTCGGCACGGGTATTCGCCAGGGCGCCAAGCCAATTCGGCAACGGTTGGCGGCGCGCGGCCAATTCGCGATCGATACGCGCCGCCATCGCCTGGTCCGGCACCAGCTCGCGGACGACGGACAACGCGGCCGTGGTCTGCGCGAACGAGGTACCGATAAACGACTCGATCAGGGCGTCGAGACTGGGGCCATCGTCATCGCGGGCCCAGGGATTGCGAGAGCGCGGATCGGTGGCAGTGATCAGCCCACTCACGAGTTCGAGCAATGCCAGAGGCTGGTCGGAGCGCAACGCAGTACGCAGCGCCTGGAACAGCGGCTGATCCTCGGGTCTGACCGAAGGCGGAGGCGGCACCGACCGAAGGTGACGCTTGGGTTGCTTGCCACGGGCAGACTTGGACATACCGGTCAGCGTAGGGTGTCGCTGATGGACGGAGGGTGAGCGAACCGCTCCTCACCTACGGATTCGTGTCGGACCGGGCGCGAAACCACGACAATTCAAGTGAAGTACCTGAGGTCAAAATCTCTTTGTGACTTCACTTTGTCCGGCCACTTCGACCAATTCTCGCAAGAAGGTGTCCGGAAGGGGACACCGCGTGGAATAGGCTGGGTCAGGCACCAACTCGGCGAA
>JAKPAQ010000474.1 GCA_029779385.1 Actinomycetes bacterium
GCGCCCGTAGCTCAACGGATAGAGCATCTGACTACGGATCAGAAGGTTTGGGGTTCGAATCCCTACGGGCGCGCCAAACACCCCGGTAAGCCGAAAGGCTCACCGGGGTTGATTCTTTTTCAGCCACTCCTAGCGCGACCGGATGTGAAATCATCCCACCATGGAAATCTCCCCAATCACCTCATGGACATTCATCCAGGAAATTCCAATCCCAAACGATGTCACCGAACTCCTACTTGACGGCGAGCAAGCCGTTGCTGCGTTCAAGACGTTCCGCGACTCGGCAATTTTCACTACCAAACGGTTGATAGTCCGCGATGCCCAAGGAATGACAGGCAAGAAGGTCGAAGTTTATTCACTCCCATACCGAAGCATCAACATGTGGTCATCGGAAAACGCTGGACGACTACTTGACTCCAATTCCGAACTCGAAATGTGGACGAGAGCAGGTCACGTCAAGATCCGCCTCAACAAGGCAATCGATATCCGGCGACTCGACAAACTGATTGCTTGGGCCACTTTGCAGGCCTCGTGATTTACAACTTCTACTCAATTTACGAGGAAAGAAGCGGGCATTTCAGCCACTCCTAGCGCGACCATCGAGGCTTCTTCGCCGGCCGGCCAGTCTGGGTGATCGGGGTGAATTCCGGCTCATACGGTTCGAGAGCATCAACCCGGTCGGCGAGTTGATCGACCGCCCGGTCGAGGTCGTCAAAGGCGATGCCGGAAAGCTGGTTCGGCGAAAACCGCCACCACTGCAACGCCAGCAGTCGCTCGCGAAGCTCCGGCTCCACTCGATACCGGATCGGTTTCGCCGGCACCCCACCAACAATCGAATACGGTTCCACGTCGCTGGTAACCACGGCACCGGCAGCAATAACGGCTCCGTCACCAATCGTGACGCCGCGCAAGATCACTGCTTTCGCACCGACCCAAACATCATTTCCGACGATCGTTGGCTCCCCGCGAAAGGACGACCGGCCGCCGGCCTCCGGGTCGATCACCTCGACCTGATCGGCCGAGTTATGCCACTTCCACGTCGACGCCTTGTACTGGAACGAATTCACGCCCAACCAAGTCAATGGGTGACCGGTGGCGCCCACCAACACCCCAGGCGCGAACTCGCAATATCGACCGATTTGCGCGCCCTGGCTTTCGAAACCGTGAGCCAAGCTCGTGAACGCGCCTACCGTCGTCACCGGTCCACGAACGACAGC
>JAKPAQ010000480.1 GCA_029779385.1 Actinomycetes bacterium
GGCAGCCCTGCTGATTGGCCTGCTCGACAAGGGACGGTCGCCGCGGTCGACGTGGCGAACCATGGCCGTCGGAACAGCGATGTTGTGTGTGGTCACGGCATTCATCGGGTTCGCTTCCTCAACGGTCGCCACCCTGGGATTGCTGGTGGTGCTGGCGTTGTGTTCCGGAATCAGCGTTGGCGTCGAGCAGCGAGCGCCACAGATCTTCCTCTTCGGCGCGATCCTCGCGGCAGGGCAATTGACGAACCCACTGTCGCGAGACCACGTCTTGGCGGCCGTTGCACTTACGGCGGTTGCTGGTGGTCTTCAGACGCTGTTCGCCTGGTTGTCTGCGCCGTTCATCGGTGACCTTCCTGAGCGACAGCGCATCGCCACCGCAATGAGCGCTGTCGCAGCACACTGCCACGAGATCGCCAGCCGAGCCCCCGACCTTCGCGCAGGCGCGCGGATTGCAGCGGATCAGATGGCGGTGGCGGACAGCCTCATCCGAAAGGGCGATCTCGCAACGGACCACCGCGCTCGCTACACGATCCTGCTTGCGGACGTCGACTCGATTCGAATCGAGGCCCGAGCGCATTTCGCACGCACCAACCTCGGGTTGTATACCCCCGCCGACGACGGAACGCTCGGAATCTTCGACCTGGCCGGCCAAGTTCTGGATCTGGCCGCGACGGTCATTGGGCGCCGCCGCGCCCGCACCTCACTGGCACAACTCGAAGCTTTGACTGGCGAGATTCGTTTGCACTACTCCACGGTGCCGGTGACGCGTACGGGTGCAGCGATCTTGACCACGCTGCTTGCAATCCCCGAGCACGTTCATGAAGTCGTCGACGACCACCAGGTGAAGCGGCAGGCAACTGCCCCACCGAGCCCCCTGTGGGAGCGGATCAAGTCAGCGGCCACATGGCCGTCAACGCCACTGAAGTTCGGCCTGCGCATGGCGGCCGCAGCGTTGGTTGGTGAAGGATTGGCGGCAGCGCTTCACCTGACCCACGGGTCGTGGGTTGCGGTCACGGCGATGATGCTGCTGCGCCCGGACGGTGGGCCGACTGCGCCGCGGATCCTGATGCGAGCGATTGGGACCACAGCGTCGGTAGGCGCGATCCTTGCGATCCTCTGGTTGGTCGGAGACTCGGTCGATGCACAGATGGTGGCGATCGCGTTTGTCGTCTGCATCGCGTACGCGGTGGTTGCCGTGAACTACAGCGCACAAACCGCCATGGTCGCGACAAGCGTTGTACTGATCCAATCGTTGACCTACCCGGATCCCGAACAACTCGCGTTCGCGCGTTGGATTGACGTGCTGATCGGTTGTGTCGTCGGCACGGTCTTCGCCTTCGCCATTCCGCTCTGGAAACGTGAGGCTCTCGCGGCCAACAGCGCGAGCTACGCCGACCTGGTGGCTAACTGGATTCACACCATCGGCGATGCAGTGCGAGCCGAGCCGGAACAGCGTGCCGCGAAGTTAGCCGAGGTTCGCCAAGCCGGCACCCGCGCTCGCGACGGACGACAGGTTGCAATCACCACGTTCAACACCGCGATGCTCGAGCCACCGACCGATCAACTGGATACGGGCGCTGTCGGCGTGGTGTTGAGCTGGATCAGGCGGGCCAGCGATGCCGCGATCGCGGCGGAGACGATCCTGCGCCACGATTGGCCGACAACTCCCGTCGCAGCGGAGTTGGCCGATGCAACGGAGGCCGATCTGCGCCAAGCTGCCGTTGTGATGCGCTCGGAGGATTACAGCGCTGAACTTGACGCGCAGCTATCGCGACCAACAGCATTGGCGCGCAAGTCGATCGACGAACCGACAGG
>JAKPAQ010000481.1 GCA_029779385.1 Actinomycetes bacterium
TCGCGTCGTTTTGCCTTGCGACCCAGACTGTCATAGCTGGTGTAGGTGACGTAACCTCGACTGTCTGTCTGACTCGTTTGCTCCCCTACGCCGTTGTAGGTGTAGGTGTAGCTGCCAGCGTCAGGATCCGCCAGCCCCGTCTGCCGACCGCGGAGGTCGTAGGTCATGTTCTTGCTCAGGACGCTGTTGTTGGCCCCTGGCGTGGTCACCCGGGTGAGATTGCCGAGCACGTCGTAGTAGTTGCTGATCGTGGTCTGGATGGTCTGCGTAGCCAGTTGATCGGCGGTGGTGCGGTAGCCGGTCTCGACCGTGGCCACCATCCCTTTGGCGTTGGCCGTCTTTACGCTCACGTGCGGCTGGATTGATCCCCCGACGGTCCCGGTGGTGTTTGTCCTGATGACGCGCGTCACCAATCCCGAGTATTCAGTGCGGACAAAGTTGACGGTGTCAGGCAGTGTTTCCTTTACCACCCGGCCAAGCGTGTCGTATTCGTAGCTGGTGGTCGCAGTGCCGCTGGTGGTCCCGCTACTCGCTGGTTTGGTCGTCGACGTCTGCCGGCCATACGCATCGAATACAGTGCGCGACTCACTGAATGAGCCGTCGAACGCCTTTGCTCTGGCGCGAACGGTGCGCTGCAAATTGTCGTAGTAGGTAATGCTCTGCCCACCGTCACTGTTGGTCGTCACCAGGCGATAGGACTCGGCGGCCGCGTTGCGCCCGTTTGGATTGCTGCCAGTGTCGACGTTGTCGAGAGCGAAGGTCGTCTGTTTGGCTCGGCTACCGTCGCTGGTCCACGCCGTCTCCCGGACCTTGCGGCAGAAGCCGTCGTACTCGGTTGTCGCGTAGTTGCCGTTGGCATCGGTGACTTTTGTCGCGAGGCGGCAGCGTGCATCGGAATACGCGCGCGTGTCGGCAAGGTCCGGCGCGCCGTCGCCGCCAAGGCGGGTGGTGACCAGCGGGTACTTGCCCGTTTGATAGGTGGTCGTGTTGGCGCGGGATTTGGTGACGGTGTCGGTCGCGTTCTCGTAGTAGCTGACCGTGCTCTTGCTGCGGTTACCGAACGCGTCGTACTCGTAAGCGGTTTGCTGATAGAGGGTGCGGTTTGCCGAGGTCGCCGCATCAGGCTCAACCGTCTCGGTACACAACTGTCCATCACGCGCGCCGTTGCAGCTGCCACCATAGCTCTGATACGTGAAGCTCGACTTCCGGCACGTTTTGCCGGCAACGTTTACAGTGCCACCGCCCGCATAATAAGCGCTGCCCGCGTTCGACACGCAGGTCGTTGGTACAACAGCGGCGTTCGGATCGTTGACGCTCGCACCTTGCGCGCGCGACTCGCTAACCGAGTACTGAAGTTTGCCGAGCAGCCACCGAGTGGTGTCGCCCCCGTTGTTGTAATAGAAGTTGCGAACCGTCTGTGTCCACTGCTCAGCGGGAGCTGCAGTCTCGACAACGGTCACCACTTTCTTCGGGTTGCCGAAGTTGTCATAGTAGTCACCGAGCGACTCTACGACGTTCGCCCCTTCGTCAGTCACGGCAGCATTCGGGCCCGTAAATACCTTCGTAGTCGGCAGGACGGCGCCGTTCAGGTCATTGCCGGTCTGTGTGCTCGACACCTGAAATGCTTCGTAGATCGTATACGTCGACGAGAACGCGTTGATCATCGGATTGCGCGCTGTCGCCCCTCCTGTCAGCGCGATCTGGCTTGACCGGTAGCGACCTGCGTACAGCAGCTCGGTGAAGCTCAGCAGTTGCGTCAGCCGGTTGCCATAGCTATCGGTCGTGCCCAGCGAGCCAGACTTGGTCACTTTCCACGGACGACCGACGTTCGGCCAGACGTTCTTGGCGAGATACCCGGTGACGATGACGTTGCTGTCGTTGCGTGTGCTGCCTGCCGCGTCGGTGAGGATGTTTTCCGAGACGTTACGGGCTCGGAAACCGTAGAGCCCGCGGCCCCACTTGTTGGCCATCAGCTGGGCGTACCGATATTCCGTCTTGAACCAGTCACCGTTGCTGCCACCCGTGCTTGCGCGTGTGGACTCGACCACGTACATCGGCGACTGAATCACGATTTCGTCGTCGGTAGGATCGGGGTAGTCAGCTACCGGCCCTGGCCGTTCCTTGCTGTAGATGAGCTCGGGCGCTGGCCCCTGCGCGGTAGCGATGGTTCGCAGGGCTGTCTGTGACGATAGCGGCTGATAGTTGATGCGCGTCTCGGCCTGCAAGCCAGTTTTGATGGAATTGACCAGATCAGGCATCACCGATTCGGTAAAGCCATACGACAGCGTGCCGTTGGTGCCAAGACCGTTAACCGCAACATCCGACTTGCCATCACCGTTGTAGTCGCCGACGAAGATTTGTGCCTGTCCATCCAGGATCGCCGGGGAAGCCACCGCAGTCGCGTAGGGCGGGCACACGCCCTGGCCAGTCAGTACGAAACCCGACCCTGTCGATACACAGATACGCCATTGGCTGCTGCCAGCGTCGTAATAAATTAGATCCGTGCGACCGTCACCGTTGAAATCGCCGGCAGCGGTTTTTTCCGCAGTCTCGGTAGGACCCAACCAGATGGGACAGTCGCCAGTGCCGTCGGTCTTTCGCACAAACTCGCCATCGGCCGTCGACAGGCAGACCCGCCAACCGCCGCTGCTGGGCACATAGGTCGCCAGGTCCGCGAGGCCATCGCCATTGAAGTCGTACGTAGCCAGCAATGATGGCTTACCAGTTACCGTCTTTACCGCGCCATTAATCCCGCCGCCACTGTGAGTGGCACACTGGAAGGTGATGGCATCGGACTTGCCGCGCGCGAAGCACACCGACCAGTACGAATCGCTAGTCGTCGGATAGACCGGTTGACCGTTCTTGTCCTTGCACTGAGTTTGCGGCAGTGGCGGAATTACGTTGATGTTGCCGACGACGCATGCGTCGGCGGTCCGGTACGCGATATCGGCCCGACCATCACCGTCGAAGTCGGCGATCATCAAGTGATCAAGTTCATCCGATGCGAACCGGAAGCCGATGGGGAAACCCTGAATGCCTGTCGGTGCGTTACACGTCCACGACCACGCCGTCGTGGGATTACCTCCGCCGATCGCGCGACAAATTTCAAATTGCCCGTTGCCTCGATAAAACGCAATGTCAATGCGACCGTCACCATCAAAGTCGCCGGTCTTGGCGTAGTAGCGTGTACCGCTTGGCGGCGGTGCGATGTTGGCGCACTTGCCCCAGCCTGCCCCGGTAGACAGGCAGCCGAATGCTTTGCCTTCACCGGTAATCGCCACCAAGTCCGCGATGCCGTCCCCGTTGAGGTCAGCCATGAACCATGAACGGTTGACGCCGCCGCTCGGAATTTCGTACGTGAACTGATAGCTGCTGTCAATATTCAGTGGCAGTTTCCACGGCTTGGGCGTTGGGTCCGATGGCGGTGTTGGGGGCGGTGTGCAACCGAATTTGGTACCGTCAAACGTGCACACCACTACCGCACCGCCGTCCCCTATTCGACGCACGATACGCGAGCGGCCATCGCCAATGATGTCGGCGACGCGGGCGTTGGTGATCAGGTCATTCCAGTCGGTGCCATCGTCTTTAGGCTGAGACCCGCTCGACGAGTTGATGGTGAGCGTCGAGTCCTGCCACGTGAACGTTGTCGCGGGCAGGCAGAGCCCATCCCCGGAACACTCTGTAACCGAATTGAGCCGGCTTCGCTGCGTGCTCGCGCTCTGGCCGTAAGCCAACGTGTACTTGCGCACCAGCGTGCCGCAGCTCGCCTGCGAGCCCGTCGTGCACTGGCTCCCGTACTGGCTGCCCGCCATAATCTCATTTTGGTGAAAGTTCTCGCGGTCCGCCGGTAAGCTGGTGTCGTCATCACCGCCGACCAACGACCAGATCGACGCCAGCCGCTTGCTCAGTTGCATCTGCCCCGAGCCGGTGTCGTACAAGCGAGACACATCGGGACGGTCTTCATAGTTCAATATGACTCGGGCGATCTCGACGCCACCAACGGATTGGCGGTTGGTACCGGCACCTGGGTTTGCCGCTCGCATGCCGTAGGTCAGGCGACGCGGGAAGATTTCCAGCGCAGGTCGAGCTCCCTGAGCAACGAGGCCAATGCGCCCTGTCGGCGGTAGTGCCGACGGGATATCAGCCGTGCCATAGGAACTTAGTACAGTCCCGTTCACCGGTGTAATCGTGCCGTCGGGGTTGATCAAGTACTGCGGACCATGGGTGCCGCCGTAGTCGATATGCATGTAGTTACCGCTACGGTCTTCGACACGATCAAGCGGGAACACCTTGACCGAGTAGATGTCGTTGTTGAGCGGGACGAGGGCAATGTCGTCCAGCAACGCCGTCTGATCGTCAGTGCGGGTGCCCGCGAAGGTCACCACTCTTTCGCCGGAACTGTACACCTGCACCAGCATCGTTTGCGTGGTGAAGGCTTGTCCCGTCGTCGTCGAAACGCTGCCCTGATAGATGCCGTCAATCAGCACCTGGATAGTCTGATTGCCGCCAAATCCTGGACCGCTGGTACCGCGCCCGGCGACCTTGAAAGTCAATCGGTACTGTCCGGCCTCAAGGTAGGTTCGTGTGTACAAGCGACCTAGGCGCTGGACAAACGCGTTCTGTTTAGGAACGCTTGGGCTACCCGAGTACGGGCCGGTTTGTGTCCATGCACTGCCGTCGCGCTGGACACCGGCGCCGCTGTAGGGCGCGTAGGTGGGATCAGTACCGCCATCGAAGAACCAACCTTGGCTGTTCGCCTGGCTGTTGGTGAGGAAGTAGCCCCAACTCGCCGGCAACCCATAGGACTGGCCGTAGGCGATATTCGGGTTCGTTGCGGGGTCAGTTACGACCGTATCCTCAAAGCTCGGATTCGGGATCAGGCTCGTTTGCGGGTCCGGCCGCGGCGCCGCAATGCCCCACCAGCGACTGCCGTATTCCAGAATCTGCCCGGCCTTTGTGTACACACGAAAGCGCGTCGGACCGCTTCCAGAGGACCCCGCGACAGAGTTGTCGCCAATCCCGATGATGCGACTGTAGCTGTCAAGTTCGGTGCGGAATTCCCACGCAGCACATGAATTGTTCGCTGCTGAACTGCTTTGCGGCGGCCAGACGCAACTGACCGATGTCAGCCCGCCACTGACCGGCACCAAGCGCTGTCCGTCAAGGCAGAACGCGTCGTTACCGGTGAACGGATCGGTGACGTTGTCGTAGTTGATCGGTTCGCGAATGCCGTCGGTGGCGATCGTTTTCGGACACCGTGTGATCGACGACAGGCCCGCCAGGCCCCACCCGACACCGAGGTGCCCGTCGCCACCCTGACTGTTGTAGGTTAGTGCGAGGTTCGGCTGCAGGCCGTTGACGCCGGGAGCCACGGCAATCGGAATGCTGTAGGTCGCGGCACCGCTCTCGGACACCGCGAACTGCCCGGCGGTAGTGCCAATCGCCACCGTCGAGGGGAGCGACAGCTCGGTGACGCCGGGTGCCGCGGAGACCGCGACAGTCGTGGTCGAACTTGCCGTCGCGCCGCCGTTGTCCGTAACGCTGACGTTCACGATGTAGAGGCCCGCTGCCGACGGCGTAAACGTCAGATCACAGCTGGCCACGTTGCTGCAGGATGCGGGCGTCGACGATCCGCCCGCTACTGGCACGACGCTCATCACGATGCTGGAGATCGAGCCGCCATCATCGGACGCCACGGCACGAATAGTGCCGGACTGGCCAGCGATGAGCCCGTTGGCGCCGACCGAGGCGACTGAGTTGATTACTGGCGGCGAATTGGTAACGACGGTGACCACAGCAACGTTCGACAGCACCGAACGCACACCCGCCTCGGTCACACGGGCTTGGATGTTGTACGGTGTGCCGCTGGCCGGTCGACTCAGCGTCGTCGTATACGTCGTGCCGCTCGGCGGCGCGGCGATCGTAGTGGCGACGCCGTTGACCAGCACTTCAACCAGGCTGATTGCGCCGCAGGCAGCGTTGCTGCTGTATTGTCCTGCCGTGATGGACACGGCGATGGCGGCGTTTTGTCCAGGCGGCGCGCCGACCGTTGAAGTGCTTGGCGAATTCAAGGTGACCTTGGGGCCGCAGACGCTGACCACGATCTCGCTTGAGGTGTTCGCCGCAGCGTTGTTATCGGTGGCCCGGGCACTCAGCGCGTAGTTGCCGCCGGTGCCGGAGGGTGGCGTCCAGGTCTTGTTGTTGCAACTAAACGGTTGCACCGGCGCACTACTCGAGTTCACGCACGACTGGCCGCTGATGTACAGGGCAGGGTTGACGCTATCGACGTTGCGCCAGTAGTAGTCGATGCTGCTCACGTAGGCATCGGTATCGCTCGCGGTGGCCGAAAGCGTGAGTGGCGCCGCAGCGACCTGTGGCGTCAGGGGCGACACAGTGAAACTGGTGATCACCGGCGCGGAGTTGGCCAGCACGGTGACGGTTTGCGACGCGGTCCCGACTGCACCCAGCGTATCGGTCGCCTCCGCAACAAACACGTGCGTCGCACCGGGCGTGCTCAGCGTGACGTCAACCGCCAGCGGCGACGTCGTTGATGTCGGACTTAGCGGCGTCCCATCGCGCAGCACCCGCACCAGTGACAATCCATCGCTGTCAGACGCTGTCGCGGTGGCGCGTACCGTCACCCCCGCTGGCACCGGTGCGGTAATCGCGTTGCCGTTCAACGTCATCGCGAGAGCAACGTTGGGCGGTGGGTTGGCGGTGTTCACTCGCAGAACGCGCATCGCCTGCAAGCCGGTTGAACCGCCAGCCCCGCGTACGCCAATCGTCACCGGCCCTGAGGTCGCGATGGTGAATGGCGCCGAGATCACTTCTCCGAAGTCCAACCCCGGATTGCTGCTCGACCCGTTGGTCAGCGAGTATCCGCGAGCGATGCTCGATTCAACCTGGCCATTGATCGCGACCTTGTACAGCCCGCTTGAGGCTTGCGCTACCAGCACATAGGTGCCGGCGGTGAGTGTCAACGATTGATCGAGTCGTGCAAAGGTGCCCTCAAGATAGCCGTACTGATGGCCGCGAATGGTCACGGGCTGGTTAGTCCAGTAGGCGCCTGGGTTGCCTTGAATACCCGCGGGGCCGCTATACGTCCATGGTGACCCGACCGGCTGATACACCAGCGGCCGATCATCCGGTGTTGCAGGATAGCCAACATCCGGGGTCGTGAAATCCGGATCGCCGAAGTTGGGTGCCGCCAGCGTCAACACCAGCGAGTCCCAGTCGTTACCCGACGAGCCGGCGCAACTTGTCGAGAAATAGAGTGAGTAGGTGCCTGCGGGCAAATCGAATGAAAGACTGGTGTACGGCACCAGCTGGTCAGTACGTGCACCGGGTACGGTGGTTAGCAGAGCGAAGCCACTCGCCGTTTGTCGATACACCCCAACGCCACAGGGCGTGGTTCCAGCATAGGTGCGCGCCATGCGAAGCGACAACGCGTAGGTGCCCGCCTGAAATGTCTTGGCGGCCGCGAGGGCGTTGCCGCCCGCCTCCGGAATACGCAGCAACTGTCCTCCAACCTTGCCATTCTTGGTACTCGCGGTGATGCTCGCGCCGTTACCCAGCGTCCATCCCGTGGGGTTTTCGAAACTGCTGTTGTCCAGCGCGACCGGTGCGCTGGCGATGGTGACCTGATCAAGCCATACGAGATCACCATCGGCGAGTTTGACCGACTGTGTGCCGGTGAACTTCACCTCCTGGACGCCCGCCGTGCCCACGTAAAAGGGTACGGTCCACCAAGACTCGAACTGCGGATTGTTGGCGTTTCCTAGTGCATTCGGGACGATCTCGGACTCGACGACGGTGCTGCCAACCGATACCTGAACGCCATTGTTCTTGCCGGTCCGCCCCGCTGCGAAGCGGACAACGTAGTACCCTGCCGATGGGAAGTTGACGTTTTGCGCAACGCTGCCACGCGAGGCGGCGTTCCCCGTTGCACTGATATAGGCAACTTGATCACCCGTAAATCCACCGCCATAGTAGGCGAAGGTGGGGGCGAATCGCTCAATACCGGCGGTGCCGGCAAAGGTCCAGTTACTTCCGGCTGGACTTGCCGTGCGCGTGCCACTGGCAACCGCCGGTGTCTCGAACGAAGCATTGAGCGGTTGCACTTGGGCAACGCTCAGGTCGGCAAACATCGACAGGCAAACGCCTGCGAACGCGGCGATGCGGTTCATAACGGACATGAGGTACCCCTCGTGGCGAATGTTGTTGTTTGTTCTGGCGCCTGAGGGCGGATCCGTGA
>JAKPAQ010000533.1 GCA_029779385.1 Actinomycetes bacterium
AAGAGCGGCCAACTTACGCAACTGCATATCCAAAATTGCGTTGGCTTGCAGTTCGTCAATGTCCAGCAGGGCAATCAAACCCTGGCGAGCCTCCTCGACCGTGGGGCTGCGGCGAATAAGCGCAATCACTTCGTCGAGTTGATCCAGCGCCTTAGCCAAACCACGCTGAATATGGGCTTCGGCCTCGGCCTTTCGCAAACGGTACTCGGTACGGCGCCGGATGACCTCAACCTGGTGATGGATCCAGTGCGAAATGAAACCGTCAAGCGTCAACGTCCGAGGCACGTCGTCGACGATAGCGAGCATGTTCGCGCTGAAGTTCGTCTGCAAGTCGGTGTGCGTGGAAAGGTTGTTCAGCACGACCCGAGCAACCGCGTCGCGACGGCTCTCGATCACGATGCGGCGGCCGGCCCGATCACTGGACTCGTCGCGCAAGTCGCTGATGCCTTGGACTCGACCCGTCTGGGCGAGTTCGGCGATCTTTCGCATCAACGCGTCCGGGTTCACCTGATATGGCAACTCGGTGACCACCAGTTGGATGCGGCCCTTGGTGTCCTCTTCGATGTTGACGACCGCGCGCATCGGCACCGAACCGCGACCGGTGCGGTAGACGTCCTCGATGCCCTTCGTGCCAACGATCAGCGCGTTCGTCGGGAAATCTGGGCCTTTGACCCGCTCGATCAGCGCCTCAAGAAGTTCCTCGCGCGAAGCGTCCGGGTTCGCCAACGCCCAAAGCGCGCCATCGGCGACCTCGCGCAAGTTGTGCGGCGGAATGTTCGTCGCCATACCAACAGCGATACCGGCCGAACCGTTGACCAACAAGTTCGGGATCCGAGCCGGCAGGACCGTCGGCTCCTGGGAACGACCGTCATAGTTCGGTTTGAAGTCGACGGTGTCCTCGTCGATGTCGCGAACCATTTCCATCGCGATCGGCGCGAGCTTGCACTCGGTGTAACGCATCGCGGCGGCCGGATCGTCACCTGGCGAACCGAAGTTACCCTGACCGGCAATCATCGGCAT
>JAKPAQ010000534.1 GCA_029779385.1 Actinomycetes bacterium
CATCGACGTCGAACTTTCCGGTGGGATCCGTGACAACGACACGTTGTCCGCGGCACTGGCAACCGGATGTCGTCGGATCAACATCGGTACCGCGGCGTTGGAGAATCCTGACTGGTGCGCCCGCGTGATCGCAGAGCATGGCGACAAAGTGGCTATCGGGCTAGACGTGCGGGGAACAACTCTCGCCGCGCGCGGTTGGACGCAAGAAGGTGGCGAACTGTTTGCGACGATCGAGCGGCTCAACGGCGAGGGCTGCGCACGATACGTGGTCACCGACGTCGCGAAGGACGGCACGTTGCAGGGGCCGAACATTCACCTGCTGCACCAAGTCTGCAAAGCGACGGACCGCCCGATTGTTGCCAGTGGCGGGGTGTCGTCCTTAGAGGACATCCACGCAGTTGCCGAGCTTGTTCCACAGGGCGTCGAGGGCTTGATTATCGGCAAGGCGCTCTACGCCGGCGCCTTCACGCTTCCCGAAGCTTTGGCAGCCGTTGCACCTCACATCGACTTCATGAACCCGCAGTTCAGCGAGCCTGAAGACCAGTCGTAGCAGAGGCAGTCAGATGTCGTTAGCTGTTCGGGTTATCCCTTGTCTAGACGTCGACAACGGTCGCGTAGTCAAGGGAGTCAATTTCGTCGACCTCCGTGATGCTGGCGATCCAGTCGAACTCGCCAGGGCGTACGACGCCGCCGGTGCTGATGAGCTCGTGTTCCTCGACATCACGGCCTCGAGCGGGGATCGGCAGACCACCTACGACGTTGTGTCGCGCACGGCGGACCAAGTCTTCATTCCGCTGACCGTGGGTGGCGGAGTTCGAACGGTCGACGACATCGATCGGCTGCTGCGCGCTGGTGCCGACAAGGCCGGAATCAACACGGCTGCCATCACTCGTCCGGAGTTTCTCACCGAGGCGGCAAATCGATTCGGTTCACAGTGTGTGGTGCTGTCGGTGGACGCACGCAGGGTTCAAGGCGACACAGTGACGGCGTCGGGGTTTGAAGTGACGACGCATGGTGGCCGCGTGGGCACGGGAATTGACGCCGTCAGTTGGGCGGCTGAAGGTGCGTCTCGTGGCGCTGGTGAAATCCTGCTGAACTCCATGGACGCAGACGGCACCAAGGATGGTTTCGACACCGGGCTCATCGAGTTGGTTCGCCGCGAAGTAACCGTGCCGGTGATCGCCAGCGGAGGTGCCGGCAAGTTGGCCGACTTTGCCCCGGCAGTTGCCGCGGGCGCAGATGCGGTTCTGGCAGCAAGCGTCTTTCACTTCGGGATTCTCCGGATTCCCCAAGTCAAAGCTGAGCTCGCGCAGGCTGGCTATCCCGTTCGTTTATAGCCGTTTAGACGCCCATCTTTGCGCCCATGAGCGCGTCGATGGACTTGCGATCACCGGAAATATCGACGACTGCGTAGTCCTTGCGTCCAAACGAAAACAGCAGGAGCTCTTGCGCTGGTCCCGACACGGTGACTGTGGGGGATCCGGACGCAGCCTTG
>JAKPAQ010000539.1 GCA_029779385.1 Actinomycetes bacterium
AAGAGCGCTCCGGCTCGCATCGTCAACGTCGCGTCGCGTGCGCACGTTCGCGGCACCATCGCGTTTGATGACTTGCAGGCCGAGCGCTCGTTTGGCGGCTGGTCGGCGTACAGCCAGTCCAAGCTCGCCAACATCTTGTTTACCCGCGAGCTGAGCCGCCGCTTACAAGGTACGGGCGTCACCTGCAACTGCTTACATCCCGGCGTGGTCAGCACCGGCTTTGGAAAAAACGACAGCGGCTGGATGCGCTGGGCGGTCAAGATAGCGGCTCCGTTTTTGCGAACCCCGGAACAAGGCGCGGCCACCACTGTTTTTTTGGCGACCAGCCCAGCCGTGGAAGGCGTCACCGGAAGGTATTTTGCCGACTGCAAAGAGATCGAACCATCCCGGGAAGCGCGTGATGCCAAAGTGGCCGAGCGATTGTGGGAAGTCAGCGTACAGCTCACTGGACTTGGCAAAGACTCTTGACAGCGACGTCGGGTTCAATAGACTGCCCACTTACCGCCTTGATTTTACAGGGCTTTTTGGTGTTGGCGCCCGGTACCGCGTCGTCGCCAAAGCTCACCAACAAGCAACAGATCGCCATCTCGTGTAAGGAGCTGGTTTACACATGTACGCAGTGATTGAGACCGGTGGAAAGCAGTATCGGGTCCAAAAAGGTGACCTTGTTCGAGTCGAAAAGCTCGCCGCGACCAGCGGTGACAAGATTACCTTCCCGGTATTGCTCGTGGCTGACGGCACCAACGTGAAGGTTGGCAAGCCGACGGTTGCTTCCGCCGAGGTCGTCGCGACCGTGCAGGGCAATGAGAAGGGCAAGAAGCTCATTGTCTTCAAGTACCGTCGCCGCAAGGGCTACCGCCGCAAGAACGGACACCGTCAGGAATACACGGCGGTTCGTATCGACGAAATCAACGGCTAGTGTCGGCTGCGCTGCGGAGTAAGCGTGGCGCGCGATTAGCGATTACAGGGAACTTCGATGGCTCATAAAAAAGGTCAAGGCTCTAGCCGAAACGGTCGTGATTCAAACCCGAAGATGCGCGGAGTGAAGCGCTTCGACGGCGAAGTGGTCACGGCGGGTAACATCCTGGTTCGTCAGGTTGGCACTGTCTATCATCCGGGTCGCAACGTCGGCCTCGGACGTGACTACACGCTGTTCGCGCTGATCGACGGCACGGTCAAGTTCGAGACGTGGCGTGGCAATCGCTCGCGCGTGTCGGTGCTGCCGGT
>JAKPAQ010000603.1 GCA_029779385.1 Actinomycetes bacterium
TGTTCTGCCATTGCCTCCGACCACTTGTATGGCGTCGCCGGATCCTTGGTCGTGCCGACCACAAGAATTGGCGAAGTGCCGGCCGCTTTAACCGCCTGCTGTGGGTGCGGAGCCTTGATCGGCCAGTCATTACAAGCCATCACGCCCCAACCGAGAGCGGCACCAAATACCGGGGATGCCTTGCGGAACGCAGGTAAGGCGGCCTGAGTTTCGGCAAGGTTGGGCGCGTCATCGGTGTCCATGCAATTGATGGCGTAGATCGCCTGTCCCGAATTGTCGGCAAATGACCCGTCTGGCTTTCGCTCAAAATAGGCATCGCTGAGAATCAGCATCACTCGCCCGTCACCCTTGGCCAACCCCTCTAGCGCTGTGGTCAGGTAGTCCCAGGACTCGCGCGAATACAACGACATTGCTATCCCATAGAACGCGCGACCGACCGTGAGTTTGCGGCCACTTGGCACCGTTATCGGATTCGCATCTAGCGCAGCCAACATTTTGGCGATATTCGCCGAGGCGTTCGCCACGCTGTCGCCAACTGGGCAGACGTCCTCGTCTAAGCAGTTCTTGAGGTACGACTCCAGCGCCAACTGGAATCCCTCGGCCTGACCAAGCCCCTGACCAATCGAATCCAAGGTGACATCGACCGAACCGTCAAGGACCATCCGGCCAACCTTCTCGGGGAAAAGTTCGGCGTAGGTCGCGCCCAACTGGGTCCCGTACGAGAAGCCCAACCAAATCATTTTCTTCTGTCCCAAAAGTGCCCGCACAATGTCGTGATCGCGGGCCGTTTCCTCGGTGGAGACATGACCGGCCAAAGCGCCAGAGTTTCGCGCGCAGGCCTTGCCCATGTTTCGAACCGAGTCTCTAACCGCAGCGATCTCCTCGTCGTTGTCAGGATCAGGATCGATGTCGATGAACGCATCGAAGTCTGCGTCCGAAAGGCATTCCAGTGGGGAACTTTCGCCAACTCCACGAGGATCTAAGCCGACGATGTCGTACGTTTTTCTGATTTCGTCCGACACCGACGACGCCACATAGTTGACGAAGTCAGTCGCCGACCCGCCAGGCCCGCCAGGATTGGTGAAAATCACCGACCCCCCGGCCCCGGTCGCACGAACCCGCCTAAGGGCCAACTCGATCGTGTCGCCGGTCGGCTTCTCGTAGTCGATCGGCACCATGACTTTCGTGCAAACGTCGTCCTCGCACTTCGTCCACTTGAGGTCTTGGGCGTAAAACCGAGCCAACCCGGCCGGCGGATTCTCTGCGGTCGGTTTCGGATCAGGCCCGGTGGAATTTGAGCGGTAAATCGCAAACCCGGCGGCGCCGATGCCAATGACCAGCCCGATGGAGACCAGCAGAATCAAGAATCGCTTCACTACAGAAACCTCGTCATCATGTGTTCGAGTGCCAACTGTGGGGCCGCATTGGCCGAGAGCGCAACCCGGCAATCCACAATCGCGTCGATTGCCGCCAAGGTGTGCTCGGCCGAATGGTTCTCGGCGATCGAGTTGATGCCCGCGATCGCGTCAGCGTTGATTAAGTCAGCGCCGGTGCCCAACTGGATCGACAGGACGTCTCGCTGAACCGAGAGCAGATCCAGCAAGACGCCGTCGATGGAATCGCGCGCCATCCGCTTTCGCCGGCGATCCTGTTCCTTCGTCAGCGCCGAAAGCGCACCGGCGTAGCCGGCCGGCCGCCGACCTCGCTTTTCGACTCCCCACGCTTGCTGCAAGTTGGCGAGTTCGCGCTCGTCCAACTCGTCGCAGCGCACGGTGGCACGGGCGGTGGCTTCATCATCGATCGACTTCGCTGCCAAAACGCAGTCGCCAAGCCCACGTAGACGCACCGCAAGCGCAAGGATCTCTGGTCGCCTAGCTCGGGCATCGGAATCTCTAGCTAGCGCCCTCGCCCGCCCAATATGGCCCTGTGAGGCCGCCGCAGCCCCCTGAGCGACCTGCAAGTCCA
>JAKPAQ010000604.1 GCA_029779385.1 Actinomycetes bacterium
ACTGCGGTGCCCCGTTGAAGTACTGGTGGTGTGCGTCGATGACAGCGTGGCGCGCTGGGCGGCACAACCGATCCAGATCGGACGCGGGTCGATGATCACCCCGATCGTGGTCGGACCGAATCTCGTTCCGGTGATCGATGATGCCGATGTCGCGGCATCAAGCCGGGAGCTGGCGATGCTGTCGGCAATGGCGCACTACGCTGTACCTGAGGTTTTGGAGGCGTTGGCGGCTGCGATCGCCACGGACTTCGAGCACGGCCATGTGTATTCTGAACTGATCTGGGCGGTGCTTTCAGGGGCTGCCCGAGCCAAATGGGAGCGACTTGTGACTGCTACAACGTGGGAGTACCAATCCCCCTTCGCCCGGAAATACTACGGCGAAGGCAAAGCCGAGGGCAAAGCTGAAGGTAAGGCCGAGGGCAAAGCTGAAGGAAAGGCCGAAGAGGCGGCAGCCGGTGTCCTGACGGTGCTTCGAGCCCGAGGTATCGACGTGCCCGATACTATCCGCGACAGGGTGCAACACTGCGAGGATCTTGACACGCTCGAGATGTGGCTAAGCCGGGCCGCCACAGCGGAGGCCATCGGCGACGTCTTCGACTGAGAACCGCTGGGACGACCGCATGAATCTGCGCTCGCAACGTATGGCCAGGGAACCAATCCTTGGTGCCCGATACTTGTGACGGTGGTGCCTCAGCGATCTCGTCTGCCGTACGACCTGCCTCATAGCCTTGTGCGTGGGATAGGCGGGTGAGACGAACCACTGCTCGCGGATGCAAGTCAGAAAGAATCACGCCACTCGCTGAATACCCGGTCGATCTCAGCAGGGTCGACAAAAGTATCGAATGCTACCTTGGCTCGTTCGGCACTCACCGGATCACGAACGACATCAGCAGTCCACTCGACGCTCTGGCGGACATTGGCACCGACCTGCGGGTGATCGACAAACCGTGCGATTTCGCGGACAGTTTGGTCAGCGGCGGCGACTGCCGCGAGGCGCCACAGGTCACCAAAATCCTTGTCGCGGACCGGCCCCTTGCGTGGGTCTCGCATACGTTCGCCGATCTTCGACCCTTTGGCCAGAATGAGTGCCGGGATCCCGGCAACGAAGATCTCCACCGACAGTTCTGGGTCGGCGAAGTCAGTGATTGTCATGGGCGACCGGTTGAACGAGGCGAGTTCCAGCCCGACGGCATTGCCGACTGCGAGCTTGCCGTGGGCAGGTTGCAACGTCGGCACACCACGCCTGGTACGGCTCGAAGCGCCTGAAAGCCCATGCGGTGCGAGCAGGTCGATCTTTTCCCGAAACCCTCGCCTTCCATCCGCCTCGTCGTATCGTTCTCGACCCCACAATCCTGGTCGCGCGGTAGTTCGGTGCTCGTAGCCGGCCTGCGCCAGCAGTGTCTCGATGCTCGGCACATCACCAACCAGGCCGGGCGTCACGCCCAGATCGCCGTCACCGGTAGGCATCCTCGGCGCATCAAGGTCCATAGTCCGCAGCAGGACCGCGTGAGCTCCGACCAACGTCAGCGACTCGGAATGGGCAGCAAGGACGGCGACCACGTTGATAATCGCGCGACGACTCCATTCGATCTCGGTACGCGGCACCCTGATCTCCATCACGCCACTCGCCGCCCCAACAGAATGTCGGCCTGTTCGGGCATTCGGTCGATACCACCGTAGGCATCGATGACGACCTGATCACGGGCCGCGACAACGACCCCGTCGATGTCCGCTCGGCCGAGTTCATTCACCCCGTCGAACGCGATCAGGGTGCATTTCATCCCGAATGATTCCGGCTGCTTGCGCTCAAGTCCGATCACCGCGGCTGCGCGCGCGACGTCTTCGACGTAGAGAACAGGCCACGCCTCTCCCGCGCTCGACCGGTAGCAGTTCGCTCCCGCATCACCTGTCAGGGCGTAGTCGACATCGGCAGCAGCAAGGGCCCCGGCAAGTTCGATCGCCGACAGACCGGCGTTGAAGTCAGTTGCTCCGGCCCTCCGGGTGAGACGAGCCGCACGGCCCGCACGGAACATCAGATCAGCATGTTTACCTGTGATCACCTTGCCCGTCCCGTCGACAAGTCCGACGCGCGCCCACCTCTGCCGCCACGCTTCAACACCGGGGCCTACCTTGATGTCAAGCGTCGGGTCGAGGGCCAGTCGCGCAGCCGCGATCGCAGACGCGTCGGCCACCCCGGTGAAGCCGATCGGCTCCCCGAGCACCGCCATGATCTCCTGCGCCAAGTCGAACGACGGACTCACCGCACCGGACTCGATCCGCGTGATCGTCGTCGGGGCAACACCGACCAACGCCGCGAGTTGTCGGGCGCTGAGACCGTTCACGCGCCGCAGCATCGAAATTCGCCCGGCAAGATCCACCCCACGATCGTACCCTCGTGTTGCACTTATGCAACACCAATACCGCAGTTGTAGGTTTCATCAACCCACCGGGATCTAGCGCTTGTGCCATCGAGCACGATCGATGTCGTAGCCAACTCCTATCCTCACCGGTATGGTTTCGATGCGCCACGAGGCGATCGTCGAGTTGATCCGACTGTGCCCGGCATTCGCAGCCGAGATGCTCACCGGAGTCGCCGATCTCGTCGTACCCGAGTATGAGTCGGCGGAGCTCGGCTCGCCCGATCTCAGTGAGGTGGTGCCGACCGAGCGGCGGGCCGATGCGGTGGTCACACTCAATCAGGACGGTCGCGCGGTCCTTGGGATCGTCGTCGAAGTCCAGTTGGGTCATGACAGCGACAAAACGTACTCCTGGCCCAGCTATGTGATCTCGCTGCGGCAGCGACTGCGGTGCCCCGTTGAAGTACTGGTGGTGTGCGTCGATGACAGC
>JAKPAQ010000606.1 GCA_029779385.1 Actinomycetes bacterium
GGTCGAGCATGCTTTTGGGCCTACTGGCGGGCGAGTGACGATTGCAGTAAATAGAATTCGCAACCGGATCAGGATGCGGATCAGCGATGACGGTCGGGGATTGCCGGACGATTTCGATCCCACTCACAGCTTGGGGTTGTCGATCGTTTCGACTTTGGTGCAGGGCGAACTGGCTGGAAATTTGAGCTATGAGACTCCGCCGACCGGCGGCACGACGGTGACGATCGAGTTGAGCGTCTAAACCTGCGAGAAGATTCGGGTTCAGGCAGTGCGCACTCGAGCGCGAGCGTTGCGGCGCTTTAGTGCGCGGCGCTCGTCTTCGCTGAGGCCGCCCCAAACTCCGTGATCCTGACCAGACTCAAGTGCCCACTGCAGGCATAGGTCACGCACATCGCAACGACGGCAGACCAACTTGGCTTCCTCGATCTGCAAAATGGCTGGGCCGGTGTTGCCGATGGGGAAGAACAGTTCGGGATCTTCGTCCAGGCAGGCCGAACGATGACGCCAATCCATACCGGTGACTCCTTTAGTTCTGTTCAGGGGGTGTTGCGCACACGGCGCAACGCGTGGACTAGTCTTTCAAGGTTCTCCCAACATGACAAGCATTTCGGCAATGTCTGTTTATCGGATACGTCACATTGACAGCCGCGGTTGTAGTTGCATGGGGTCAAAGGGCACTAATGTGACACGCGTGCTGAACACCCTTCCAAAGTCCCTATTCATAGCCGCTGGTCTAGTGGCGCTTCAAGCCGGAGCCCTTGCGTTTGTGGGCATCGGCACGCTCACCGGACTAGTCGCAGGACGTGTTGGCGTCGGCATCGGAATCGGCATACTCCTATTGGTGCTGGCAGCTGGCCTCGGCTACGCCGCCAAGGGACTCCTCGGCGCCAACCCGTCGGCCCGGGGTCCGGCGCTGGTTACACAGTTCATTGCACTCGGGCTGGCATGGTCACTGCGGTCTCCGGACGAGGCGACCGGGGACAACCGGCTAGTCGGGGTGCTGATCGCGGCCAGCGCACTGATAGTGCTCGCCGCTCTGGCGACCGGCTCGGCTAGGCGGGCGTTGGCCGATCTTCCCGACGAAAGCTAGT
This sequence comes from Actinomycetes bacterium, assembly GCA_029779385.1. The sequence continues at coordinate 1,092 of JAKPAQ010000606.1, forward strand.
TCGACGCTGTCAGAACACTCGGGAGCCGACTGAGGTCGAATTCACTCGATATGAAAGACTGGCCTGTGGGCAATCCCCGACTCCGGTGGTCAGGAAACCTCGCCCGGCAGCCCGATCGGCGCCGTTGGTTCGGACCTGTAACTGCTAGGGCCTGAAACATATTTTGTACTTTCCCGTTGTTTACCTCGAACCGATCGAACCTGACCTAACACATGACGCTTTCAGAGCACGACGATCCAGTATTCGCCCTTCACCGCGGCGGCAAGATGGAGATCGCCGCAACCGTTCCGGTGGCCAGCGCCGATGACCTTTCGCTTGCATACACCCCAGGCGTGGCCTTGGTGTGCGAAGCAATCGCTGCCGACCCCGAGTTGGTCCACGACTACACCTGGGTTTCGAACACAGTCGCGGTAGTAACCGATGGAACTGCAGTTTTGGGGTTGGGCGATATCGGTCCTGAAGCTTCCATGCCGGTGATGGAGGGCAAAGCGATCCTGTTCAAGCAGTTCGGTGGAGTCGACGCGATCCCGGTTGCGCTCGATACGACAGACACCGACGAGATCGTCGAAACCATCGTGCGATTGGCGCCGACCTTCGGCGGGATCAACCTCGAGGACATTTCCAGCCCGCGCTGCTTTGAAATCGAGCGCCGACTGATCGAACGCCTCGATATTCCGGTTTTCCACGATGATCAGCACGGGACTGCGGTTGTCGTCCTGGCCGGCTTGTACAACGTCTTGCGCCTCACCGAACGCGAGCCGGACGAGATCAAGGTAGTGATCTCTGGTGCTGGGGCCGCAGGCGTGGCAATCACCAAGATCCTGCGCTCGGCGGGCGTACGCAAAATCAGTGTGGTCGACCGCGCTGGCGTGATCGTGCCGGGTCGCGACGGACTCAACGAAGTCAAGGAATGGCTCGCCGAAGAGACGGCCGGCTGGGCCAAGCCAGGTTCCATCGAGGACGCGCTCGACGGCGCAGACGTGTTCATCGGCGTTTCTGGCGGAACGGTGCCCGAAGAAGCGGTCGCGAAGATGGCACCGGATGCGGCAATTTTCGCGCTGGCCAACCCGCACCCTGAAGTCCACCCAGAAATCGCCAACAAGCACGTTCGTGTCGTGGCTACGGGGCGTTCTGACTTTCCGAACCAACTCAACAACGTGCTCGTTTTCCCTGGCATTTTCCGAGGTGCCCTCGAAGTTCGGGCGACCGCGATTTCTGAGTCGATGAAGTTGTCGGCCGCTCGCGCCATCGCTGACCTCGTGTCGGACGAAGAGTTGACCGAGGCGTTCATCATCCCGTCACCGTTCGACCCGCGAGTTGCCCAAGCCGTTTCGCGGGCGGTCACCGAGACGGCTCGACGTGATGGGCTCGCTCGCCGGCCGTACTGACCTCGTTAGCAAGGCTGTTTCAACCGCATTTGGAGGCACCTGATGTTTGCTGTTTACGCCGAATCAATGGACCCCAAGGACCCGCTGAAGGGCCTCGTAATTGGCGAACGCCCCGAGCCGCAGGTGCCGGACGGTTGGACAACAGTCACCGTAAAGGCCGCCTCCATCAATCACCACGACGTGTGGAGTCTTCGCGGGGTGGGCCTGCGGGACGAGTCGCTGCCGATGATTCTGGGCTGTGACGCTGCCGGACTCGACGAAGACGGAAATGAAGTCATCGTCCACGCGGTGATTTCGGATCCTACTTGGATCGGTGACGAGACACTGGATCCTCGCCGGTCGCTGCTGTCGGAGCGCTACCAAGGCACCTTCGCTGATCGCGTGGCAGTTCCGCGGCGCAACGTGATCGCCAAGCCCGCCGGACTGTCGATGGCCGAAGCGGCTACCTTGCCAACAGCCTGGCTGACCGCCTACCGGATGCTGTTCACTCAAGCAGACCTGCAACCCGGTGATGCGGTGTTGGTGCAAGGCGCCGGCGGGGGAGTTGCGACTGCCGCGATTTCGCTGGCGGCCGCAGCAGGCTTTCGGGTCTACGCCACCAGTCGCGACGAAACCAAACGTGCTCGCGCGCTAGAAATTGGTGCCCACGAAGTATTCGATTCGCAAGAACGGTTGCCGGTCAAGGTCGACGCGGTCATCGAAACCGTTGGCGCCGCTACCTGGTCGCATTCGATCAAGTCGATGCGCCCGGGCGGCACTCTAGTAATCTCCGGTGCGACCTCTGGCGACGCGCCAACTCACGCCGA
>JAKPAQ010000632.1 GCA_029779385.1 Actinomycetes bacterium
TCACGCGCACGACAGATCAACCCACAAGACCAACCGATTGGAGCACACAAAGTAGTAATTTGGCCAGCAGCCGTACGGCCCTTGCATCATGCGCGTGTTCAGGCCAAGGTGGGGTTAAGCGTGGTCACGAACGACCGCCGTACTGCTCGTGGCGGAGCCGTGGAGGGAGCGCAGTTATGGGTTATGAGTTCACACTTGTGCTAGATCGAGTTCCAAGTGACGATGACCTCGACGCGCTCTTCAACGCCGGTTGCGCAGACGCGATCTTCGAGATCGTTTCCGGAGACAGCTGCGGACACTTTGTTCGTAAGGCCGCGAGCCTGACCGCCGCTATCAGTTCCGCCGTTCACGATGTTGAAACTGCCGGGCTTCACACTGTTGAGGTTCGTCGCGACGAAATTGGTGAGCCGTCGTTGAGGGCCGAGTACGCGCGGGAGATCGCTGCGGCGAACATGATGGTTCAGACGCGCGCGTTTCTCGCCGCTCAACGAACTGGCGGTTAAGGCCCACAGGCGATTTTGTGGGTGCTAACGGCGCCCTGCGACTACCATCCAACTCATGACTCAGGGTGCCCAGCGTTCCGTCGCGGGCCAGGTCATCATCGAAATCATCGCAGTCGTCCTCTCGCTGGCAGTCGCTACTGGACTGTCTGTCCTCGTTGTGGGTCTGCAGATCAACGATGCGCGTGCGAGCGCTGCGCAGGCACAATCCGAGGCCCAAGCAGGCGATCTCCCTGGGTTGATCGATTCCGTCGAAGCGTTGCGATCGAACGTCGCGGCCGTCGCGACCTACACGAAGTCCCCATCGTGGCTCATCACCCAATACATTCCCGGCGTCGGGGAACCAGTCCACACCGCGAGCACGTTGACGAATGGCGCCAACAACGTCGCCGCCGCATCGACCGGATTCCTCGACCTTGCCCGACAACTTGACCGGACGCGGTCAACGTCGGGTGGCCAGCTGGTGCCAGCGGAGGTTCTGACGAATCTGGCACCTGCCGCCAACGAGCTCGCCTCCGCGTTGACAGCATTCACCGCCGATGTCGATTCGTTGACCGTCGGCGCCGCTTACGGCCCGTTCCAAGGGAAGGCGAGCGCTGCGCTGCAGGAAGCCAAAGACCTGCTTCCGCAGCTGACGCTCCTAGTGAAGACATTGCCGTCGATCGCCGTGCTGCTCGGAGCGAACGGCCCACAGAAGTGGTTTGTTGCATTGCAAAACGGTGGCGAGTCCCGCGGTACGGGTGGCCTGTTGGGTAGCTTCGCGGTTGTCGACCTCGACAAGGGCAAGGCCAAGCCTCTGCAGATCGGCGACAACGGGAAACTCACGGCAAAGGCCGACCCGGGTCTGCTGCCCAAAGACAGTCAGGCGCTTTGGGGACCGGCCCGGCTCGCCGAGGTGTACGGCGTCAACCTAAGCCCTAACTACCCGTATGCCGGTGAACTCATCTCGAGCAGGTGGCAGCGGCAATCAGGGTCTGCACCCAAC
>JAKPAQ010000634.1 GCA_029779385.1 Actinomycetes bacterium
CATACCGAGTTCGTCGGCAGAATCGGGTGGATCGATTTCATCCCAGCTTTCCAGCAGGGCGACCGGCTCGCAGGCGATTAGTGCTTCGCCGTGATGCCACGCGCCGATCAGGGCGACGAGCCGGTCTCGGCCTCGCAGCCGCGCTAGAACCTCAGTCGGCGAGGCATTCAGGTCTAGTCGGCGGCGCACCGGTCCAGCTGACTCAGGGGTGGGACTCGTCAATGACCTCGGCCCCCAAGCGCTCGGCGAGCAGCGCTTCGGCGTCTAACGGGTTGTCCTCGATCACCGGATCATTCAGATCGACGTCGTTGTCGTCGTCATCGCCTTGCTCGACGTTTGCCGGCGCGTTACGCATCGCTTCTCGCGCCTGCTCGGCGCCGGTTGGACCTGTCGGTACGGCCGGTGGTGGTGCCGGAGTGGCCGGTACCGGAGCAGTCTGGGGTTGAGCCGCCTGGGGCGGCGAAGCTGGTGCCGCAATTGGCGTAGCCGGCGTCACCTGGGCCGACGGGTCGACGATCGTTTCGATCGTCCACTGAACTGCCAGAACCTCGGTTAGCGCCTGGCGCACGATCGCATCGCTGCCGCTCTTGTCGAACGAGTCTCGGGCACCGGGGTTGACCAAGGCGATGGTCAAGATGTTGCCGTCCAAGGAGGCAACCTGGGCGTTTTGGCTGAGCATCACCCAAGTGAATCGGCGGATCTGTTGGACTCGGTCGAGGACCTGGGGCCACATCCGACGGACGTCGGCGGTGTTGAGTACGCCTCCGGTCGCGGGGGGCTCAACTGGTGCCGCCGGTGTTGCCGGTGCAGGCGGTGTTGATTCTGGAACAGGCTCCGGCTCCAGCCTCCGGGCGCGTTCTGGTGTCGGTTCCGGCGAAGGCTCAGGGACAGACTCAGGCGTCGGCTCAGGGGCCGGAACTTCGACCACTGGCACTGACGCCGGTTGGGCCTCAGCCGGAGCGGACGCTGAGACTGGGGCTGGCTTCGCGACCGGGACCGGGACGACTTCGACTTGACCGCCCCCGGAAAGTCGACGCTCGAGTCGATCGAGACGGGCATGGAAGCCGGCGGTCGAGTTATCCGCACCCGGCACCAAGATCCGCGCGCACATCAACTCGAGCATCAGTCGCGGCGCCGTCGCACCGCGGAACTCGGTAATCGCCGAACTAATCAAATCGGCCGCCCGCGTCAGCTCGGTCGGCTCAAATCCCGCGACCTGACGAGAAAGAGCAGTCGCCCGGTCCGCGGGCGTGTCCAGCAAGCCAGACTCGACCGCACTAGGCACCGCCTTGAGGATCACCAGATCGCGGAAACGCTGGAGCAGATCCTCGGCGAACCTGCGGGGGTCTTGACCCGACTCAATCACCTTGTCCACTACCCCAAAAACTGTGGCGGCGTCACTGGCGGCGAACGCCTCAACCGCCTCATCGAGGAGTGAGTCGGGCGTGTAGCCCAAGAGTTGGACAGCCAATTCGTAGGTGACACCTTCGGGGCCAGACCCGGCCAAGAGTTGATCGAGCACGCTCAGTGAGTCACGAACCGAACCACCACCGGCGCGCACGACCAACGGCAACGCGTTTTCGTCGATGCCCACACCTTCACTACGGCACAGTTTCAGCAGATATTCGCTAAGTTGCTTTGGCGGCACCAACCGGAACGGATAGTGGTGGGTGCGCGAGCGAATCGTGCCGATGACTTTGTCGGGCTCGGTGGTGGCGAAAATGAATTTGAGGTGCGGCGGCGGCTCCTCCACCAGTTTCAGCAAGGCGTTGAAGCCCTGCGGCGAAACCATGTGCGCCTCGTCGATGATGTAAACCTTGTAGCGGGTGTTTACCGGCGAAAAGAACGCCCGCTCGCGCAGGTCGCGGGCATCGTCGACGCCGCCGTGGCTGGCCGCGTCGATCTCGATCACGTCGATGCTGCCAGGGCCACCGCGCGCGAGGTCGCGACAACTTTGACATTCGCCGCACGGATCAGAGATCGGCGCCTTTTCGCAGTTGAGTGCTCGGGCCAAAATCCGGGCACTGGTGGTCTTGCCGCAACCGCGCGGACCGCTGAACAGATAGGCGTGGTTGACCCGGTTGTTTGCCAGCGCGTGACGAAGCGGCTCAGTTACGTGTTCTTGACCGATTACTTCGGCGAACGTTTCGGGCCGATAGCGGCGGTAAAGCGCCAAGGGTGCATCCACGGAGTCCACCCTAGTCAGCCTCGCCGACAGGGTCGATCAGTTGATCCACCTGTCGAGCCATTCTCCGGTCAGCCGGTAGGCCTCAGCCCGCGGAGTTTCGTTCGACAAGTACACGTCGTGTCGGGCGTTTCGCACCTCAAGTGAGGTCAGGTTCCCGCCGAGGCAGCCGGCCCAACGCGCGATTTGTTTCACGTCCAACACCGCATCAGAGGTGTCGGTCTGCTCGTGATGGCTCAGCGAGAACTTCGAGCGATGCGAACGCAGCACCAGCGACGGCACCCCGATATCGAGTCCGCGGTGAAGTTTCGCGTGCCCGTTTCTGACCGCGGTCAGCCAGCCGTAGGTGACCGGAAACCCCTGCAATGGCTTCCAAGCGAGGTCGTAGTCCCAAAGACCGCCTTGAGAAACATGCAAGCTGACCCCGTAGGCGTCGGCCGAGGGGAGTTTGATCGCGGTTTTTGCTTGGATTTTCGACACGGCTTTGACGCCTTTGGTGCCGATGGAACGGGCGACCGGATTTCCTTGCAGATCGAACCACGGGCTGTTGAAGATCGCACCGGCGATTCCTTGAGCTGCGGTGCCGCCTGGTTGCAGATTCAGTTGATCGAGCCAAAGCGCCAGGATGAGCCCGCCGGTGGAGTGACCGGCAAAAACGACCTGAGCATCGGTTTCGGCCCGGACGATTCGCAGCGCCTCACTCAGTTCGGCGTCATATAGGCCCAGGTCCGAAACGTAGTGCGGCGTGTGGCCATTGCCCAGCGATCGCCCGCATTTGCGCAAATCCAACGAGTAGAAGGCGTAGCCGCGGTCGGCGAAAAACTCGGCCAGTTCCGTTTGGAAGAAGTAGTCGGTGAACCCGTGGACGTAGATCACAGCCTGCTGGACGGGACCGGTTGGCACCCGCCGCACGAGGGTCGCGTCGATCTGCCCCTCGCCATCTGGATCGATCCCCAGATCAATCTTTCGCGATTCGTACTCAGATCCGAGTAGATCTTCGACCCATTCACTCATTTGCCCTCCAGCGGTAGTGAGCCCAATTTCGGCACCGAGTACACGATAGGCAGGTGTCACTGAAGCTTGGTGACTGCGGCCGAAATTCGTCACTTTTTCAATCTCCTCTGGTGAACTTTGCGAACGTGTCGTACGGTGGAACTAAGCAAGCGCTTAGTGCATAGGAGCACCCATGAGACTTCAGTTGTCAGCGCAGGATCAGAAGTTCCGCGAGGAGATGCGCGAGTTCTTCACCACTCAGGTCCCGCAAGACATTCGCGACACCGTCAAAAGCCGCGGCGAACTAACCCACGACCAGATCGTTCGTTCCCAGCAGGCCCTCAACGCCGGCGGACTCGCCGTCCCCGGTTGGCCGGTCGAGTGGGGCGGAAAAGACTGGACCCAACTCCAGCGACACATTTGGCACGAGGAAATGCAGTTGGCCGGCGTCATGCCGCCACTTGCGTTCAACGCCTCCATGGTCGGCCCGGTCATCGCGACCTTCGGCTCCCAAGAACTGAAGGAACGCTTCCTGCCCGCCACGGCGAACCTCGACATCTGGTGGAGCCAAGGCTTCTCCGAACCGGACGCCGGCTCGGACTTGGCCAGTTTGCGAACCACCGCGATCCGCGACGGCGACGAATACGTCGTCAACGGCCAAAAGACCTGGACCACCCTTGGCCAGTACGGCGACTGGATCTTCACTTTGGTGCGCACCGACCCGGACGCACCCAAGAAGCAGGCCGGCATCAGTTTCCTGCTGATCGACATGACCACCCCGGGTCTGACCGTTCGCCCGATCGAATTGATCGACGGCGGCCACGAAGTCAATGAAGTGTTCTTCGACAACGTGCGCGTGCCCGTGGAGAACCTCGTCGGCGAAGAGAACAAGGGTTGGACGTATGCGAAGTTCTTGCTCGGCAATGAACGAGTCGGCATCGCCCGCGTTGGCGACAGCCAACTGCATCTGGCCAGCGCCAAGAAACTAGCCAAAGAGCTGGGCGTCTTCGACCAGTTCGCCGAACGGATCGCTGACCTTGAGAACCAACTGACTGCGCTTGAGTTGACTGCCCTTCGGGTGGCGGCCGGTTCGGCCGACGGTCAACCCGACCCGGCCTCGAGCGTGCTGAAGGTAAAGGGTTCGGTGCTGACTCAGGCCGTTTCGGAACTGTTCGTCGATCTGGCCGGCCCGGCCGCGCTGACGAGTTTCGATACTCGCATTTTCCTCAACAACCGCAAGGTGTCGATCTATGGCGGATCCAATGAGATCCAACGCCAGATCATCGCCGGCACGATCTTGGGACTGTGACATGGACTTCACAATTGATTCAGAACAAAAAGCACTCGTCGGCGCGGTCAAGGCGCTCGTCTCTGACGTTTACGACTCCTCCGAAACCCGTCGCGCCGCCACCAAGGTTGACCCCGGCTTCGCCGCTTGGGACAAGTTGGCCGAAATGGGCGTGCTGAGCCTGCCTTTCGAAGCGACCGCCGTTGAGGTCTCGCTGGCGTGTGAGGAACTGGGCAAGGTCATCGCCCCGGACCCGTACATCGAGGCGATCGTGTTGGCCGGCGGACTCATCGACGCCCTCGGCACTGACGAGCAGAAGGCCCAATACCTCGACGCGATTGCCGGCGGCGAAGTCCTGCCGATCCTCGCGTGGCTGGAACCGGGTCGCCGCTGGGCGACCGACGCAACGGTCACGTTCAGCAATGGCGTGCTCAACGGCGTCAAGGCGCCGGTCGTTCAGGCCGAGCGTGCCGACCTGTTGCTGGTGACGGCGGCGCTGCCCGAAGGCGGCACCGGCGTGTTCCTCGTCGAAGGCGCGGCAGCGGTCGAAACGACGATCACCAACGACGGTTCGCGGGCCGCGACGGTCACCTTCGGCGACACCCCCGCGGTGCCACTGGGCAGCGGCGGCGATCAGAGCGCAGCCATCGAACTGGCGCTCGATCGGGCCCGGATCGCCTACGGCCACGAGGCGCTCGGCGCGATGGAAACCGCGCTGACCACCACCGTTGGCTACCTGAAGACCCGCAAGCAGTTCGGCGTCCCGCTCAACACCTTCCAGGCGTTGAACTTCCGGGCCGCTGACATGTATGTCGCGTTGGAGTTGGCTCGCAGCACGATCACTTGGGCCACGATTGTGGCCGCCGATGAGAACTCGACGCCCGAACAGATCGCGGCTGCGGCTTCCCATTCGGCCTTGCAGGTCAGTGTCGCTGGTCGCCACATCGGCTTGGACGCGATCCAGTTGCACGGCGGCATCGGGATGACCGCAGAGTATTCGGTCGGTCACTACACGAGTCGCCTGATCGCCATCGAGCACCTGATCGGTGACGGCGACTTCCACCGCAAGCGTCTGGCCGCCACCGTCGGCGATCACGACGTGTTCGACCCGATCGGCTGAATCGCGATCTAGTAGAAATCAAAACGTCGGTGCCCCAAGTCTTTTGGCTTGGGGCACCGACATTCTTAGACGGGCTAGCTCCGCGGAGCGATCAGCTCGGACCTTCGGCGAATGGGTTTAGTGTCTTCACGCCGAGCCCGGTGAAATCTTCGGTGTTTCGAGTGACGACAGTTAGGTCGTGAGTCAGCGCTGTTGCGGCGATGAGACTGTCAACGACCGGCAGGGTGCGCCCGCTCCCCAGAGCCGCCCAGCGAGCAATAACTGCGGTATCGACGTCGAGAATAAAGTCGCGATACTCATACTCAAGTTGCTCCAGCCAAGCTGAAAGCCGGTCAGCGTTTGACTGGTTGCGAAGACGCTGTGCCAGGACACCCCGGCGCAGCTCGCCAATTGTGAGCACACTCAAGAAGCTGGGTTCGGACTTTCGCAACCAGTCGAGCACCCCGACGTTCGGAGTTCGTTTGGTTGTCTCTGAGACGACGTTTGTGTCCAATAGGTAGCCGGTCATCGCAGGTCGAAAACTTCTTCGCTGCGGGTGTGATCACGAACTCGCGGCGGTAGATCGATTTCGACTGCTACGTACTCAGAACCGGCGAGCAAGAAATCAGTCAACCCGGGCCGACTGCCATGTGTCCTTCGATAGTCGTCAATAGAAATGACTACGGCAACGGGCTGTCCGTGTTTGGTGATGAACTGAGGCTCGCCGGCCTCAACCCCGCGAATGACCTCGCTGAATCGCTGTTTGGCGCCCTGAACCTGCCATGTCGTCATCTGGCCAAGATACGCGCCGAATTGGGATTCTGTCTAGACAGACTAGACCTTTGTTCCCTAGACGTGGACTGTTCCTGCGGACTCGTGCTGATCGGTTCGCCCGACCCTAAGAGATAGCCTGTCGCCGTGGCAGACGTGACAACCCCGATTCCGGTCGCGTTCAACTGGAGCGGCGGCAAAGACTCGGCACATGCTCTCGGGATTTTGTTGCGAGATGACCGATACGAACTGCGTTGCCTGCTGACGACCGTTTACGGCGACGACGCGGTCTCTTCGGTCCACGCGGTTCCAGTTGAACGCCTGCGTCAACAGGCCGCCGCGATCGGCGTTCGGTTACACACCGTCAAGCTGGCGACCGACGACCTGACCGACTACGCCGAAGCAATAGCCGCTGCGGCCAAGGACCTGCGGGCCGAGGGGGTGCGGGCGGTCGCTTTCGGCGACCTCGAACATTCGGGCGCACTCAAGTATCGAGAAGACCTATTCGGGCCGTTGGGGCTGACCGTAGTCGAGCCGCTGTGGGCGATGACTTCACGCGAATGTATCGAGGCGTTCTTGCAAACGCAGATCGACGCCCGAGTCATTG
>JAKPAQ010000638.1 GCA_029779385.1 Actinomycetes bacterium
TAGAGCACCGCCATCTCGCGATACGGCACCCCTTGGGCGGCCAAGGCCACGATCCGGTTCGCGATCGCGTCTGCTTCGGCCGGTTCGTCGGCGAACGGTCGGTAATCGACCGCCGGCCCGGCCGAGTTCTGCGATTGCAGCCGAACCCCGAGGTTCACCGAAGCGCCACGGCCAGCGAACACCTCGTTCGCTGCGGCAACAATCTGTGGGGTGGACCGATAGTTGCGCACCAACTCGATTTGAGTTGCGCCCGGGAACTTTCGGGTCGCAAAATCGCTAAGGATCGACGCAGACGCGCCCGCGAAGGTGTAGATCGTCTGGCGCGGGTCACCCACCACGCAGACTTCGTCGCGCCCACCCAGCCACAAGTCGAGCAGGGTCGCCTGAAGCGGGTTGACGTCCTGGAACTCGTCGACCACAAACCAGCGGTATTGCCGGCGAACTTCGGCAGCGATTGCCTCGTCGTCGGCCAAAATGGCCGCGGTGATGAGCAGGATATCTTCCATGTCGATCTGGCCGCGATCACGCTTTAGTTGCTCATAAACCCGCAGCACCACCCCGACGTCGACCGGGTTCACGTCGCCGACCTCGCGGCCTCGTTTGACCGCTTCGCCCGCATAGTCGTCCGGGCGCACGTTGGAGACTTTCGCCCATTCGACTTCGGCCGCTAAATCTCTCAGTAGCGCCGGGTCGGCCTTCACCCCGACTTGGCGGGCGGCTTGGGCCACCAGTGCCATCTTCGACCGGATCACTTCTGGGAACTCGGTGCCGTAAACCCGCGGCCAGAAGTATCTGGCTTGCCGAAGCGCCGCCGAGTGGAACGTCCGGGCCTGTACCCCGCCGGCACCCAACTCGCGCAACCGTTCGCGCAGTTCGCCGGCCGCCTTGACGGTGAACGTCACTGCCAACACTTCAGTCGGTTGGTAAAGGCCAGTGGCCACGCCGTAGGCGATTCGGTGCGTCAACGCGCGGGTCTTGCCGGTGCCGGCGCCGGCGATCACACAAACCGGCCCGCGCAAGGTCGTGGCAACCTCGCGCTGCTCAGGATCTAGGCCGGCCAGCAGGTCTTCAGAGTGGGTCATGATCTCCTGATTGGGATAGGGGTGGAATGCTCAATAGTGCCGAACCCGGCAACTGATCGACAGCGTAGTGCGAGGAAGTGACAGTCCATGACCGACTCGGTTACCCACAACTTCACCATGTACAGCACGCCATGGTGCGGCTACTGCCACCGACTCAAGTCGCAACTGAATCGCGAGGGCATCCAGTTCGCCGAAGTTGATATTGAGCAGGTTCCCGAAGCGGCGAAGATCGTTGAGCAGGCCAATGGCGGCAATCAAACCGTGCCGACACTAGTTTTCGCCGACGGGACCGCGTTGACGAATCCGTCGGTCGCCCAAGTAAAGGCCCAACTCGGCCTCAGCTGAGTTGCGACTGTTAGCTGACGTTCCAGCCACCTGGCAGCGCCTCGCCGTACCAGTCCTCGACGAGCCAGCGCGAGATCGAAAACCGTGGCGGCGGCAGCCTGATCTGTTCGCTCTGGCAGGCGGCAAACAGTTCATCGCGGCTGAACCAGGCGGCCTCAGCGATCTCCACCGGGTCAAGGGTCAATTCAGTGGTCTGGGCACTGGCCCGAAAGCCAACCATCAGGCTTTGCGGGAACGGCCACGGCTGACTGGCCCGATAGGAGACCTCACCGATCGTTACGCCGACTTCTTCGGCGACCTCGCGCCGGACCGCATCTTCTAGGCCTTCGCCCGGTTCGACGAACCCGGCCAACGTGGAGAAGGCTTTGGCTGGCCAGCCAGGGTTTCTGGCCAACAGCACGCGATCGGCCTCGTCGGTGACCAACATGATTACTGCTGGATCGGTGCGCGGAAAATGGTCGGCGTCGCAATTGGGGCAGGTGCGCAGATGGCCGGCCTGGGAGCTGTAGAGATATTCGGCGCACCGCGAGCAGTAGGTGGTTGCCTCCTGCCACCTCGCGATGCCGACGGCGTGAATCGCCAGCGACAACTCTTCGGGATTCAGTAGCGGCGCGAGGGTGCGCATGCTCACGGGTGCGAGTTCGGGTGGCACTCGCGCAACGGCGACTGCCGCGTACGTTTGACCCGCCTGCTCACCGAGCAGGATCCACTCGCCGTCGGGGGCGGCGTCAGGACTCAGCCACAACAACCCCGGCCCCTCGACTGTGACCACGTGGTCGGCCGCCAAAACCATCACCTTGACGGTTGGATCTGATTTCAGATCGATTGTCTTGCGTAGGTTGCCACCGCGAAAGTGACGAGTCCGGTCGAAGGCGAAGTCCACCTCTTCACCGTAGCCCGAACAGTCGCTCAAGTTCGGCCCGATCGGGTAGGTCAGTGAACGTTTGCACCTCAGCGCGCCGGACGTAATAGAACGTCCCGACCACCGACTCGAGATCGAGTTGGTGCAGTTCAGCCCACGCCAAGCGATAGATCGCCAACTGGAGCCGGTTGGCGTCGGCGTCACGGTTCGTCTTCCAGTCAACGACCTCAAAACCGTCAGCCGTAGCAAAAACCGCATCGATTCGGCCCGGCACTTCAATTCCACCGAGGCGCAAACTGAACGGCGTTTCGATGCCGACCGGTTCACGTCCAGCAAAGGGCCCGGCCTCAAAGTTGGCTTTCAGCTCGGTCAAGGTCGACTCGTCGGTGACCTCGCTGTCACCTCGCCCGGGCAACTCGTCAGGATCTAGCAGGGTTTGCTGACCGTAACGGGCCTCAACCCAGGCATGGAATCTGGTGCCGAACCTTGCTGCGGCGGACGGTTTGCGCGGCGTGGGCCGCGCCAACTGGCGGGCGAAGGCCGCCTCGTCCTCGGCCAAGGAAAGTAGACCGCTGGCCGAAACCGTGGCTGGCAACTCCACGGTCACTTCTCGCTCTGCTCGCGCCTTCGCCTCGGCTAAAAGCAGGTCGAGTTCGCCGCGCAGTTCGACCAGTTTGGGTGAGCTCGGGTTCGGCCGAGCTGAACTGGCTAGCTGTTCGCGCACCTGCTGTGCGAGTAGTTCGCGACGCTCGAATGAGGCCAGCTCGATCGGCCAAGCAACGCTGAGGTCGCTCAGGTGCGGGTTCGCTTCGTCCGGCTCGGGCTCTGGCGCCCACACGGCCGGCTCCTGCCCCTGGGTTGCGAGCCAGTCTTTCGCGTCGGCCAGGAACTGCGAGACGCCTCGGGGCTTGACTTGCGTCCGGCCCCACCGGTGCCCGCTGATGTGCAGTCCGAGCCTCGCGCGAGTGAAGGCCACATATGCCAGTCGGGTCTCTTCTAGCAGTGAGTCTTCCTTCATCTCAGCGGTATAGGCCGCTAGGTCTTTGGTGCTCCAGCCTGAAATCTGCGGGACCGAGTCGCGGTCGCCGCGAAGCGGGCCGGGCAGCTCGGCTGCGGTCGACACCCAGCGTGACCGCCCCCGCCCCGAAGGGAACACGTTCTCGGCGACGAACGGCACGAACACCTCGTCAAATTCCAGTCCCTTGGCTTTGTGGATGGTCAACAATTTGACCGAGTTCGCTTCGGTGGGCGCGCTCAGTTCCATTCCGCCGTTGTATTCGCGTTCGGCGGCCAGATACGCCAGCAGACCAGGCAGCGAGGCATAGCGATCGTTTTGGGCGTATTCGCCGATGGCGTCGAGCAGCAGGCCGAGGTTGTCGGTCGACTGGCTCGCCACCGCAAGTTCGATGTCTAGGTCTAACTCGTGGACGACCCGGCGAGCCAAATCCAACAATGGTTCGTGAGCGTGTCGGCGTAGCCGGCTTAGCATCGCGGCTAGGTCAGCAAACCGTTTGCGCGCTTGGGCCGAATAGTCCAGATCGCCTGGGTCTTCGATCGCTTCGGCTAGGGATACGACTTCGGTTGGGTCAACTCCGGCGGTCGCGTCGTCAAGGGCCACGGCAAGTTTTTCTTCGGCCGAATGCGCCTCGGTTTGCTTCGGTGGCTGCCAAACCCGGCCAAGGTGCGCGGCCCTCTCCCCCAGCAAAGCTAAGTCCCGGTCGCCGATTCGCCATTTGGCTCCGGTCACGAGTCGCAAAACGGCCGGGTTGGCGGTTACGTCGTCAATGATTGCCAACACCGACAGCACATCAACGACTTCGGGCTGCAGCAGGAGGCCCGTCAACCCGACGATTTCGGTGGCGATGCCGCGCGCCCGCAGCGCCTGGACGAGCTCGGCGTTCTCGTTGGTCGTTCGAACCAGAATCGCGATCTGGTCGAGCGCGAGGCCGCGGTCGATTGCCGCTTGGACTTGGTCGATCAAGACTTCGATCTCAGTGGCTACCGAATCGTACAAAGCAACCGTCACCTGACCGGGTGGGTTTTCGGGCGCAGCCGTCAGCGGCTCGACCACGTCGGCGACTTGTTCGTAGTAGTCGCGGGCCACGTAGCCGGCGAGATCGATGATTTCGGGCGCGCACCGCCTAGTCACGTTCAAGCCGTAAAGCTGCCCCTTTGCACCATCGGCGCCCGGGAAGTCGTTCAAGAACCCGGTCAAGTTCCCTGAAGCCGCCCCGCGCCAACCGTAGATCCCCTGGGCCGGGTCACCCACTGCGCTGATCGGGCGACCAGCGAACAGTGACTGGAGCAGATCACGCTGGGCGATCGAGGTGTCCTGGTACTCGTCGAGCAGCACCACGTCGAAGCGTTCCTGCAGTGATTCGCGCACTGGCGCCAACTCGGCCAACTGCGCGCCCCACGCCATCTGGTCGGAAAAATCCATCACCTCTGCGGCGACCTTCGCCTCGCGGTACTCCTGGACCAGCACCGTCAACTCGTCGCGCTTTCGGCAAGAATCGGCAAGTTCGGTGTTCCATTTGAGCTTCTTGGCGAGGGCTTCAACCTCGTCGAGCTGAGCTTGATCGAACTCGCGCACCGTGTCTGGCGCAACCAGATGTTCGGCCAACTGGCCGTCCAAGGCGAGCAGGTCGCCGATGACCGTCGGCACCCACCCCGACACGTACCTAAGCGACCCGCGATGGTCGCGCACGACCCGCGCGGCAAGTTGAAATCGGGTCGCATCGGCGAGGACTCGCAAGTCCGGCTCGATCCCGAGTCGCAGTCCGTGCTCGGCGATCAGCGTGCCGGCGAAAGCGTGATAGGTCGACACGGTCGGCTCGCCGTAATCAGTGAAGTCACCGATCAGGTCAAGTGAATTGCGGACTCGGCCAGCCAGTTCGGCTGCGGCCTTCGCGGTGAAAGTCAGCCCCAAAATCCGGTCCGGGTCAAAGCCGAGGTGACCGACCAGCCAGGCGACTCGCGCGGCCATCACCGCGGTCTTGCCGGCCCCCGCGCCAGCGATGATCGCCTGCGGGATCGCCGGGTCGGCGGTGATCGCGGCCAACTGCTCTGTGCTGAAGGGAATGTCGAGCACTTTCTTGAGGTGCTCGGTGTCGCGAATCAGGTTGATCTTTGCCGGCGCGGTCATTGGCTTGCTCCGATCGTGGGGCCGGTCGCCGTGGGGCAAACCGAAGTGAAGTCGCACATATCGCAGGTTTTGCCCGGCCGAGCCACCAACTGCTCCTCGCGGATTGTTCGGGCGGACTCAGCGATCAGGTCCAAAGCGAAGAAGGGTTCGTCACCAGCTGGTCGCGCCTGAGCGACCACCTTCGGGTCGTCGGGGGCTTTGGCTCCGGACCCGACGCGAAGATGCACCAGTTCGGCGCCACCGGCTTCGGCGTTCTGCACCCCAAGATCGGTGACCGCGCCGTTTTCAACCGTGACCTGATAGACCCCAAGTTGGGCGTGGGCGGCCACTTCTGGCCCCGAAGCGGGCCGCTTCGCCGTCTTGAAGTCGACGACGTGCACTCGGCCGTCGGCATCAAGTTCGACGCGGTCCATCGAACCGCGGATCACGACCTGTTCGCCACCGGCCACCAACTCGATCCGGAATGGATGCTCGGCCGCGAGCACCGTTCGTGGGTTCGATTTGTGCCAGTTCGCGAACCTAACCAGCGATTCACTCGCGGCTTGTCGTTCACGTTCGCTCAACCAGGCGGCCTGATGATCGAGTCGATGCCAGACTTCGTCGAGGCGAGCATTCATTTCGGCGAGGTCGGGTTCAACTTGACGGTCAACCACGTCGGCGGCGATCGCGTGAATCACCGAGCCGAAACCTTGAGCGGCGGTCGAGGCGGACTCCCCGTGCGCCTCGCGGCCAAGGAACCAGCGCAACGGGCAAGCGGTGATGGCATCAACCGCCGAGCCCGACAGCGCGACGGGCTCGTCGGCGGGCCGCCACGGAACGTCTGCGGTCGTGGGTACGGCCAGCCCCCACCAGTTGGCCGGGTCGGCGGAGCCGGACACCGGCAGGTTTGCCTCAACAATCTCAGCGAGCATTGCCGCAGCCTCTGCCCTTGTTTCGGGGTCCTCGGCCTGTTCACCGAGGATTCGAAGTTCGGTGACAATCCCGCGAAGCGACACCGGCCGAGCCGGCCGACCTAGTGGCCGCGTTTGGCCGGCCTGACCGAAACCCGCATCGATGAGTTCGGTCACGAATCGCGATGGCTGATCGCCGTCGTCGGTAGGCGACTCGGTAGCAGTGACGACCAGTCGTTCGGTCGCGCGCGTGCAGGCGACATAAAACAGCCGTCGCTCCTCGCGGAGTTGCTCGCCACGCGCACCTGGCGCCGTCGGACCGGTCAGCGCCTCGGCTTTCAATAGGCTGCCTTGGCCGCGCAGATCTGGCCAGGTCTGCGACTGGACACCGGCAACAACGACCAGCGACCACTCCAACCCTTTCGACCGGTGGGCGGTCAGCAATCTGACTGCGTCTGGGCGCACCGCACTCGACTCGATCTGATCGGCCGGGATCTGTTGAGCGCGAAGATCAGCAATAAAGTTGACGGCCGACCGTCGGCGGGCGAACTCCTCTGACTTGGCGGCGTGGCGAAAGAGCGCACAGATCGCATCTAGGTCGCGGTCGGCGGCAGCGCGCGCCTCGATATCGCTCTCCCACTGGCTGCTGAGTCGGCCGGGCCACAAACTGCCGTCCCAGATTTTCCACAAAGCCTCTTCTGGTGGTTGGCCTTTTCGCAGGAGTTTGGCTGCCCGAGCCAGCAACGCCGCTAGGTGCCGGGCCGTCTCGATCGCATCGGAAGTGGCCGGGTCAGTCGCACCGAAACCCAGTGCCGCCGGATCTCGCAGCGCCGCCGCGATCAGGTCGGTCGATGAGGTTTCGGGGTCGCGACGCCGAAGTGCCCGGCCAAGTCGGCGCATCGCCGGACCGTCAAGACCGGCCAAGGGGCCGGTTAGCAGCGCCTCAGCCAATTGCGGCTCGATCGGCTGCTCCCTGGCCAACAAGTCCGCGGCCTCAAGCGCGAGCAGCAGCGATCGGACCGCCGGCTCGGCGACCAACGGGATTTCGTCGCCGGCGACCTCCACCGGCACACCCGCTGGAATCAGCACGCGCTGCAGGCGAGTCAGGTCGGCGCCAGTACGCACCAGCACCGCCATCTGCGACCAAGCGATGCCGTCGTCGAGGTGGGCGCGGCGCAGCATGGCGGCGATGTGCTCGGCTTCGGCGGTGGCCGAGACAAACGTGGCAACCGTTACGCTCCCGTCGGTGGCGGCCAGCGATTCGAGGTTTCGATGCCGCTCGATTGCCGCTCGATCGAGCCCTGGCGGAACCGGCGGATTGCCGAGGGCCACTTTGGCCGCGGCAAGAATCCTGGCACCGAATCGACGAGTCGACGTCAGTGCCAACACTGGCGCTGGCAGCAGTTTCGCCGAACCCGAGGTGGTGGCGAACTGGGTCGAAAACTGAGTGATGGCGCTCGGGTCGGCTCCTCGAAAACCGTAGATCGCTTGATCGTGATCGCCCACGACGATCAGGTCTCGGCCGTCGCCGGCCAAATCGTGGAGCAACTGCACTTGCAGCGGATCGGTGTCTTGGTATTCGTCGACGACCACTAGCGCAAACCGGTCCCGCAGCACGCGCCGGTGTGACGGGTCGGCGGCGATTGCCGCTGCGCGAGTAACGAGGTCGGTGTAGTCGGTCACGTTCTCCAAGTCGATGACTTGGTGGTACTCCTCGATCGCTTCGGCCACCCGCGCCCATTCGGGCCGGCCGCCCTCGCGGGCGAGGTCGGCCAGGGCAGTCGGGTCGAGGCCTTGGGTCGCCGCGGCGGCCATAAACGACTGCAATTCCTCGGCAAAACCACGAGTGCCGAGCGCTTGGCGAATCGATTCGGGCCAGTCTTGCGCCGAATGGCCCGCCAGTAATTCTGAAACCACCGCATCGCGGGCCGCAGCCGTCAGCAACTCAGGTGGGGCCTCGAATGCTTCGGGATCACTAAACTCACGCACCAGGGCGTAGCAAAAGGAATGGAACGTCATCGCCGGGACGGTCCCTGACGTGCCGGGCAGTCGTTGCGAGATCCGCTCGCGAATTTCGCCGGCAGCCTTTCGACTGAACGTCAGTACGAGGATCTGGTCGGGGCGAAGTTCCTCACGTTGGACCCGGTCAACGACCGCCTCGACCAAGGTGGTCGTCTTGCCGGTGCCGGGGCCCGCAAGAACCAACAGCGGCCCGCCACGATGATCCACCACCGACTGTTGAGCCTCATCCAAAGTCGGTGCCGGTCGACGTTCGGCGCGCGGTCGGCCCAAGGTGAGTTCGATTGGCATGTGACTCATCGAACCAGAGCGCACTGACAGTTTCCCTCGAACCGGATTTTTACCTCAAAACCCATCGGCAAGAGCGGCGGCGACGTTGACTCGACCGTTTCGAACCGGTGTGTTCTCGGCCAACCAAAACTGTTGCGCCTCCACCATCAGGTACGGCGGCAAGGTGCCGTTTGCTCGGACTACTCGCCACCAACAGACCGCATGTCCGTCACGAGCCATCACCGCTCCGACCTGTCTGGCACCGCCGCGGCCAAGTTTCTGCGCGACCAACCCGTAGGTAACCACTCGCCCAGGTGGCAGCTGCTCAACCAACTCCAGGACCGCTTCTGCGAACGCTTCATCCATGACTCACCCGGCCGTGAAATTGACGTTTGGCCACCAACCCAAGTGGGTCAGTGGCCAAACGTCAATCACAGCAATTTAGTAGGACGGCTGACTGGGGTCGATCTGGTTGACCCAAGCCACGACACCGCCGCCGACGTGGACGGCGTCGGCGTAACCGGCACCCTTGAGCACGGCCAAGGCCTCGGCCGAACGAATACCGGACTTGCAGTGCAATACCACTTGCGTGTCTTGAGGCAAACGGTCGAACGCCTTGCCCGCCAGAATCTCTCCCTTGGGGATCAGCACCGAGCCGGGGATCTGGTTGATCTCGTACTCATTTGGTTCACGCACGTCGACCAGTACGAAGTCGCGACTGCCTTCCGTGCGCTCCTTCAACCAACCGTCAAGCGTCGTAACCGAGATCGTGGCGTCGGCCGCGGCCTCCGCGGCCTCATCGCTGACCGCGCCACAGAACGCCTCGTAGTCACCCAGCAACGCCGTCGGCAGTTCGCCGTTTGGGTCGCGGCGAATCTTGAGGGTCGAGTAGCGCATTTCGAGTGCGTCATAAACCATCAGCCGCCCGATCAGCGGATCGCCAATCCCGGTGATCAGCTTGATCGCTTCGGTGACCATAATCGAACCGATCGAGGCGCACAGCACGCCCAACACGCCGCCCTCGGCGCACGACGGCACCATGCCCGGCGGGGGTGGTTCGGGGTAGAGGTCGCGGTATTGCGGACCTTCTTGGGCCCAGAAGACCGACACTTGGCCTTCGAACCGGTAAATGGAACCCCAGACGTAGGGCTTGCCCAAAATTACGGCCGCGTCGTTGACCAGATAACGGGTGGCGAAGTTGTCAGTGCCGTCAACGATCAGGTCGTACTGGCTGAAGATTTCCAGCACGTTGTCGTTGTCGAGGCGCTCTTGGTGAACGATCGTCTTGACGTACGGGTTCGTCTCGGCAACAGACTCCGCGGCGCTGACAGCCTTGGGCTTGTCCAGATCTGACTGTCCGTGAATAACCTGCCGCTGCAGGTTCGACTCATCGACCACGTCGTCGTCGATGATGCCAAGCGTGCCGACACCAGCGGCCGCTAGGTAAAGCAGCGCCGGGCTGCCAAGGCCACCGGCACCAATCACCAAAACCTTGGCGTTCTTGAGGCGTTTTTGGCCCGTCATTCCAACATCGGGGATGATCAGGTGCCGGCTGTAGCGGCGGACCTCATCGATAGTCAATTCGTCTGCGGGTTCGACCAAGGGGGCGACCACGGGCTTCTCCTTCGATTGCGATGTCACCGGATACAACTCGGCAACTACTCATATTGTTCCGTGCCTGCCCAACTGGCGGACACCGCGTCCGCCGATTGGGACGCAGTGCTTTGGCCGCGCTTGGTGACTCGCTAGTAACCAAGCGGCTAAGGTGGAGAGGTGACCGAGAATCCAGCACCTAGGGCCCGCGCCGGCAGACTGCCAAGGTCGGCCCGACGTGCTCAACTTCTTGAAGTTGCCCTAGATGTGTTTGTGGAGCAGGGCTATCACGCCGCTTCCATGGACGAGATCGCCGATCGGGCGGGTGTATCCAAGCCGGTCCTGTATCAGCACTTCCCCGGCAAACTCGAGCTTTACACCGCGCTGATTTCCAGCGCGGTCGACTCGGTAATCGACGGGGTGCGCGAGGCGTTGGCTTCCACCCAAGACAACGCCGAACGCGTCCAAGCCACCATGCAGCTTTGGTACGACAGCGTCGCCGACCAAGAAAAAGCTTTCCGGCTCGTCTTTGAGTCCGATCTGACTAGCGACCCGGCAGTTCGCGAACTCGTCGACCGAGTTACCAGCGAATCATCGGCGGCAATCGCCGATGTGATCGTCTCCGACGCGGGTCTGCCCCAGTCGGCCGCCCGCCTGCTCGCGGCCGGGCTCGTTGGCATGGGCCACGTTGGTGCGCGTGCTTGGCTTTCTGGGGAGTCAGATCTGACCCGCGAACAAGCAATCGAACTTGCCGCCAACCTCGCTTGGCGAGGCATTGGCGGCTTCCCCCAAACCGCAGATCGAAGGAGTTGAGTGACCGTGGAGGTCAAGATCGGCGTACAACACGCCGCCCGCGAACTAACTGTCGAAACCGATGCCGAACCCGAAGCGATTTTGGCTTCGTTGAACGCAGCCATCAAGGATGAGACGGTCTTCACGCTCACCGACAGCAAGGGCCATACGGTCGCTGTCCCATCGGGCAACGTGGCCTACCTGTATTTCACGGCTGATACCGGCCGCAAGGTTGGCTTCGGGCTGACTGGTTCCTAAGCCTGGCGGGCAAAATCAACTCAGGCGTCTAGCCCGAGTCTGGACATCCGCTCGGCGTGCGCTTCGGTAATCCGGGTGAACATTCGCCCGATCGAGGCTAGATCAAAACCGCCGGGGCGATCGACCGAACCGACGACCAAACTGGTCAACTCATCTCGCTCGGCCACGACCATTTGGGCTTGGCTCAATGCCTCACCCATCAGCCGGCGACCCCACAGCGCGAGGCGGCCGGCGATCCGCGGGTCTTGGGCAATCGCTTCGCGAACTTGGGCAACGACAAATTCGCTGTTTCCCGTTTGGCTCATCGTTGACACGACTAGTTTGCGAGTCTCCTCGTCCAGGAAGGCCGCGATCTCGCGGTAGAAGTCGGCGGCAAGTCCGTCGCCG
>JAKPAQ010000010.1 GCA_029779385.1 Actinomycetes bacterium
GCACGCCGGTTTGCCCGATCTGCTTGGCATGATTCTGGCCAGTGCCATGTCTCGTGCTACTGCCGAAGGGATGCCACGCAACTACGTTGAGCGCACGGCCGAGTTGCCCTCGACTCGTGGGCAACTCGACGCCGGCAAGATGTGGCGGCGAGTTATTGACCCGTACACGGTTGATTGCCGCTTCTCGGAGTTCGTCGCCGATGGACCGGTGCCCAGTGCCCTGAAATGGGCTTGTGGAGAACTGTCGGGCGCGGTCACCCAGTCGTGGCTTGAAGCCGAACTACTCCACTATGTGGATCTCTTCCCCGAGGCCTCCAGCGATCTGCCGCCGCCAGCGGTGTTGGACGCGCTGCAGCTGACGCCGCAGTTCGGCTTCCTGCATGACGCGCTTGACGTCTCTCGACTGTTAGCTCTTGGTCCGCAGAACGGTGCCACGAACCGCCCCGGCGCTCCTGGTCGCGCGTTCTTGTGGAACACCGACAAGCTCTTTGGTGACTTCGTTGAAGTTATCGCCGAGAAGTCGGCCCGTGAGTCTGGCTTCACCGCCTACCGCGGTGCCTCGCGTCGCTTCGGCGGGACGGCCAAGATCGGTCCGTCGGTCGACACGATCATCGAGTCGGCCGAGGAAATGGTTGCGGTCAACGTCAGCGCGGCTGAGTTCACCGAGGACCTGCTCGAAGAGTTGACCGGGCCGATTGTGGCCGCCGGTCGCGAACTCGGCGCCTCCGATGTTGCCTTGGTGTTCCCTGCCAGCATGGGGCTTCGTCCTGGCACACAATGGAACCTGCGTGAACCGGGCGGTCCGTCGATGTTGCACGCGCTTACCGTCGACCCATCCGGGCTCGGTGAAATGGGCGGGATGGCGCGAGTGCTCAAAGAGTTCGAACTCGATTTGGGAGCGGTGCTGACAATTGCTCACCGCCGACCGGTTGGCTCGCGTCGCCTCGGCAGTTCTTCTGCTTTGGCCTAACGGCGCAGCATTACCAGGTTCGCCAGTTCAGCGTCGGTGAGTTCGGTTAGTGCCGTCTCGCCGGCGTTGACTACCGCGTCGGCAAGTTCACGCTTGGAACTGATCAGTTCGGCGATCGACTCTTCAATCGTGCCCTCGGCGACGAGTCGGTGTACGTGGACGCTGCGAGTCTGGCCGATACGGTGGGCTCGGTCAGTTGCTTGATCCTCCACGGCCGGGTTCCACCAACGGTCGTAGTGGATGACATGGTCAGCGCGAGTCAGATTCAGGCCCGTTCCCGCTGCCTTCAGCGACAGCACCAACACGTCGGTTTTGCCGTTTTGGAAGTCGTTGACCATCTGCTCGCGCTTGCTCACCACCGTGCTGCCGTACAGGAAGTCGTGGTTGATCTTCAACTCGTTGAGGCGCCGCGAAAGCAGGTGGCCCATTTGGGCGTACTGGGTGAAAACGAGCGCCGCACCACCCTCATCGACCAGTTCGGAAACGAGGTCCTCAAATGCTTCGAGCTTGCCCGAGCGGCCAACCAGACGTGGCTGCTCCTCGCGCAGGAACTGCGCGGGGTGGTTACAGATCTGCTTCAACCGAGTCAACAATTTGACCACTAGGCCACGGCGCTGGATGCCGGTCGACTCCTCAATTTCAGCCATCGTCTGGCGGGTGACGGCCTCGTATAGGCCAACTTGTTCGCGCGTGAGCAGTACCCGGTGGTCGGTCTCAATTTTGGGTGGCAGTTCCGGTGCAATCCCAGGATCAGATTTGCGCCTGCGCAAAACGAAGGGTCGGATTAGCTGGGAGAGTTCGGCGGCCCGTTCGGTGTCGCGGTCGCGCTCAATCGCTCGCGACCAGTCGCGACGGAACTGCTCTCGCGTGCCGAGCAATCCCGGGGTGGTCCAGTCCATTAACGCCCACAGTTCTCCGAGGTGGTTCTCCACCGGCGTGCCGGTCAATGCCATCCGGGAGGCCGAGTCGATTGTGCGAAGTGCCTTCGCGGCGCCGCTCGCCGCGTTCTTGACGTGCTGAGCTTCGTCGGCCACCACTAGGTTCCAGCGATGGTCACGCAGTGCGGCCACGCTGGAGCGCATGGTCGCGTAGGTGGTGATCACGAAGCCGGTCTTCGCCTCAGTCAACGTCCGCTTAGGTCCGTGATAGCGGTAAACCGGAACGTCAGGGGCAAAGCGTGCGATCTCTCGCTCCCACGTCGCCAGCACCGATGCGGGGCAAACCACTAGCGTCGGCTCGGGCGAATCCAACCGAAGATGCAGTGAGATAAGCATCAGCGTCTTACCTAGGCCCATGTCGTCGGCCAAGATGCCGCCGAGGTCAAGATCGACCAGCTGGCTCATCCATTGCAGGCCGCGCAACTGGTAGTCGCGAAGTTGGCCGACGAGTGCTGCCGGCTGCTCTTCGGCACTGATGTCTCCGTCTTGTTCGGCCAACCGCTGACGGACTTCTTCTAGCCAGCCGACAGTGTCTACTTCGGTGTCGACACCATCGACCTGCAGGCTGCCGGTGACGGCCGCCCGAAGCGCTTCGACTGCCGTAACCGATTGGGATTGACCACTCATCAACTTTGAAAGTTGCTGCTGGTCGACCATCACCCAACGGTCTCGAAGTTGGACCACGCCCGACTGGGCGTTGGCCAGCTCTTCGACCTCGGCACGGCTCAGTCGCGTGCCGTCGATGGACAAGCTCCAGTCAAACCTGAAAAGCGACTCAGTTGAAAATGCTCGGGGCCGATCGTGGTCGGCAAAGCCGGGTTCGCGGTCCGTTTCGACGCGTCCGATGATGCCGGTGGCCTTCACGTCTTGGCGCAAGCCGTCAGGCCAAATGACCTCGAGGCGGTTCGCCAATGCCGAAACAAGCGGCCGGCCCTGGCCGAGCATGCCTAGTTCAGCGGGACTGACGTTCGTCTTTCCTGACGTCGCCAAGCGCGCTGCTGGCGGCCAGCTAACCGCTAAACGCTCCAGCATCTTGGTGAGTTCGTCGCGGGCGGCCGGGCCTAGATGATGATCGTCTCGGGTCAGCACGGTCTCGGCGGCGACCGCGGCTCGGTTCATCGCTTGGGGCCGCACCCACAAATGCAGTTCGGCCAAATCGTCGCCATTGCCGGTCAAGTTGACGTCTAGTCGATAGGAGAAGCTGGTCGGATGCTCGATCCTGGGCCGTGGCTGTTCGGGTTCGCGGCGGCGCTGCGGCGTGGTGGCTACGCTCGGCGCATCGGCCACTAGTGCCGCGAGGAACGCGTGCACTGCCGCCTGGCCTGCCGCCGGCGTCGGCCCTATCGCAGCACCAGCGTCGCGAAGCTGCTGCAGTTCGGCCGGACCCGGATCAGCCAAATGTCCGGTGGCCATAAGTCGCAGGGCAAGAATCGCCGGCGATGCCCAAGCTCGCGCCGAGGGGTCCGCATTCAACGCTCGGATGCCGCCACTTAACGGCCCAATTGCCTCGTTTGCCGTGACTGTCAGCTCACCCGTTGGGGTGTTGAAAACAAACCGTGAATTACTCGCGTCCTGGTGATCGGCTTTGAAGGTGACCGGGTGGCGTAACGCCAACAGCAACTCGGTCGAACTGGCCATCGAACCATTGTCGCGCACCGCTCCAAAGTCCAGTTGTGCGGTCCTAGGTGATGGTCAGTTCACATTTGACCAGTGTCGAGGAACCGCTGGTGCCAACTCAGTGCCTCGCCTAACAAGTGCGGCGTATGGCGCGCGGTCGGCCGGGCGGCAACTGCTCGCTCGAAATAGTCCAACAGTTGGTCCTTGAAATCGGGATGGGCACAGTTCTCGATGACGCGAGTGGCCCTGGCCGTGGGGGAGAGGCCGCGAAGGTCGGCCAAACCTTGTTCGGTCACTAACACGTGGACATCGTGCTCGGTGTGGTCAACATGGCTGACCATTGGCACGATCGTCGAGATCGCGCCGCCCTTGGCTGTGGAGGGCGTCAGGAAGAAATTCAGGAAAGCATTTCGGGCGAAATCTCCGCTGCCGCCAATGCCGTTCATGATGGAACTGCCCATCACGTGGGTCGAGTTCACGTTTCCGTAAATGTCGGCCTCGATCATTCCGTTCATGGCAATGATGCCAAGGCGTCGGACGATCTCGGGATGGTTTGAGATTTCTTCGCTGCGCAGCAGGATGCGGCCCTTGTACCTGTTGATATTCGCGTGGAACCTCGCCATGCCTTCGGTGGACAGGCCGAATGAGGCGGTCGAGGCCGCTCGTAGCGTGCCCGAATCGAGCAAGTCGAGCATGCCGTCCTGCAGCACTTCGGTGTAGGCGACTAGGTCGTTGAATTCGCTGTCATCTAGCCCGCTGAGCACCGCGTTTGCGACATTGCCGACCCCGGACTGAAGCGGTAGTAACCCCGGCGGGACCCGGCCGGCAGCAACTTCGTGGGCAAGGAAGTCCAGCACGTGCCCGGCGATGGCCTTCGAGGACTTGTCTGGCGGAGAAAACGCCGCACCGGTATCGGGCACGTTCGTTTCAATTACCGCAACCACGCGATTTGGGTCGACCCGCAGGTATGGCTCGCCGATCCGTTGCATTGGTTGGGTCAAGGCAAGCGGCTGACGATGTGGCGGCAGCGCAGTGCCGGGATAGATGTCGTGGAAGCCTTCGAGTTCACGCGGTTGCCAGTGGTTGACTTCCAAAATCACTCGCTCGGCCTGATCTAGCCAAGTCTTGTTGTTGCCAACCGAACTGGCCGGTACGAGCAGTCCGTCGGGCAAGATCGCGGTCACTTCAACGACTGCGACGTTTAGTTTGCCGTAGAAGCCGAACCACATCTGTTGGGCCGAATGGCTCAAGTGCGCGTCGATGTAGTCCACTTCGCCGGAGTTAATTTCCGCGCGCAAGGTCGGGTCAGAGTTGTACGGCAACCGAGTTGAGATCGCATGAGCTTCGGCCAGTACCCCATCGGCCTGTGGAGCGGTTGAAGCGCCGGTCCACAGGCCGATCCGAAAGTCCTCGCCGCGTTCGTGATGAGCGCGGACCTTGTCGGCCAAAGCGGTCGGAACGACCTTGGGGTAACCGGCACCGGTGAAACCGCTCATCCCGATGTTGTCGCCGGGATTGATGAACTTGACCGCCTCGGTGGCGTCCATGATTCGGTTGGACAAGATCGGGCAAGAGACGCGACTCATGCTTAGATTTTGGCTGATCTGGTGCTAAACACCAAACGAGAGTTCAGTCGCGAAGTTCTTCGGGAAGTTCGTCGACTTCTTCTTCCTGCGCGGCGATCTGTCGGCGGACCTCTTCCATGTCCATGCCCTTGACGCCGTCGATTACCTGATCGAGTGCTTCAGCCGGCAGCGCACCTGGTTGAGCGAAAATCAAAATGCCGTCGCGAAAGGCCATGATCGTTGGGATTGAGGTGATGCCGACTGCGCCGGAAAGTTCGCCCTCGGCCTCCGTATCGATTTTCGCGAAGGTGATGTCCGGGTGCTTCTGACTTGCCGCTTCATAGATCGGTGCGAACTGCTTGCACGGGCCACACCAGTCGGCCCACCAGTCAACCAAGGTGATGCCCTCGGCGGTCACTGCGTCTTGAAAGGTTTCAGCGGTCAAGTTGATCGTGGTCATGTCAACGTCAACGTTGCTTTCGGGTGTTCCATTCCGCAGGTCTTCCACATATTGAAACTTTCTGTGACAAGCCGTAGCCCTTTAGGGCCATAGTCGGCTATCGTCAGGACTAGGAGCCAGTGTCTGGTTGGTGCAGTGAGGAATGCAGCGCCTCCGGGTTAGTCCCGCATTAGTTGTGACATTCGGCTTCGGGGGCACTTCGGTTCGGCATCTTCGGAGCTGGTTCGGGGTGTTGGCGCCTTGCGCCGTTGTGAGTCCGGCTCCCTCCCGGTACTGACAGCAAGATCCCCACCGCCTAGGCGGTGGGGATCTTGTTCGTTCAGCGGTATTCGAACCGAATCAGAGCGGGCGAATGTTCGCCGCCTGCAGGCCCTTTTGGCCCTGCTCGAC
>JAKPAQ010000011.1 GCA_029779385.1 Actinomycetes bacterium
CTGGAAGACCCATTCGGAATTTGGCCCGGCACCACTGGCGGGCTGGCCCGAGTCGGGCTATTCGCCGACTGACAGCTACGAGGCAATCTTCGGCGTCGATGTGAGCGGTACGCCGACACTGCTGGACGCGTTGGGTACCAATGGCGGCGGGGTTAACGCCCTTCTGCGCCATTCCTCGGCCGCCCTGCTGAACGCGGCCAATCCTTACGTCGACTACGCATATACCGTCGCCGAGATCATCGCGCTGACGCAAGCAGCCATCGAGAGCGGAAACGCCACGCTGATCGAATCGACCAAGGACCAGTTTGCGGTGCAGAATGAACTGGGAGCCGATCTCAGCACGCCCGAGACGGGCTCCATCTACGAGACCGCTTGGTACGATGCCGATCTGCCTGGCAGTGGTCCCGTGATCCCGGTTGGTGGTGAGGCGATCTTCAAGTACGTGGTGACGAACGAGGGTGACGTGGCCATTGACAATGTCAGTGTCACCGATTCGCGTTTGGCGACAGTGACCTACGTCAGTGGCGACCTTGACAACGACAACAAGCTCGATACCAACGAAACCTGGATCTATACCGCCTCGGAAACCGTGCAGGGCGGTACCGACGTCGTGAATACCGGGACGGTGACCGGTACCGGTGGCAGCATCCCGGTTTCGGACGAGGATGACGCGCACTACTCCACCCCTGGGCTTGCACAGTCCCTGGGCGATCGCGTGTGGCTGGACACTGACGCCAACGGCATCCAGGATGCCGGGGAACAAGGCATCGCCGGCGTTACCGTGCTGCTCAAGGACACCGTTGGTGCGGTGCTGCAGACCACGACTACCGACGCCAATGGGAACTACCTGTTTGATGTCGCCGTCGGCAGCTACCAGGTCACCTTCGAGACTCCGAGTGGCTATGTGGTGAGCCCGAGCGACAAGGGCAGCGACGACAACCTGGATAGCGACATCATCAATCCGGCGACCAGGACCACCGGGACCATCGCGATTGCCGCCGGGGAGCAGAACCTGAGCGTCGATGCGGGCGTCTACCAGACCGCTTCGCTGGGCGACAAGGTCTGGCTGGACTGCAACGGCAACGGTGTGCAGGACGGTGGCGAAGTTGGTGTCGCGGGCGCGACCGTGAAGCTGATCGGCGGCGGCGCTGACGGCGTGATCAATGGCATCGGCGACACGACAGCGACGACGACCACAAACGCGAGTGGCAACTACGCGTTTGCCGGGTTGACTCCCGGCATGGAGTATCAGGTGCAGTTCGTGCCACTGACGGGCTACAGTTTCACCACGAAGGACGCGGCAGCCGCGACCGATGCGACCGACTCCGATGCCGACCTGGTCACCGGCAAGACGCAGGTCGTGAAACTGGCTTCGGGCGAGAACAACCCGACGCTGGATGCCGGCCTGACGCCGG
>JAKPAQ010000012.1 GCA_029779385.1 Actinomycetes bacterium
CGGGCGCGTCCAAAAGCCGGTCATCAACACGACTGATCGCCTGAATGGTGCGGGTGGTGCCAACGAGCATGATCTCGTCAGCGGTGCGAAGCACCCGAAGTGGCGCGTCCTCTTCGACGATTTCCAGTTCAGGAGCCAGCCATTTCAACGCCAGTTCTCGAGTAATCCCCGCTAGGCAACCGGACTCGAGGGTTGGCGTGAAGATGCGGCCATCGACCACATACATGATGTTCGAGCCGGTCCCCTCGCATAGTTCACCGCGAGTGTTCGCCATGACCGCTTCATCGGCGCCGTGGTGGTGCGCATATTCGACCATTTTGGCGTTCTCGGCATACGACGTGGTTTTCAACCCGACTAGCGCGCCGCGCTCGTTTCGGGCCCACGGCACAGTCACGATCGTGCTTACCGCGGGCGGCCGTTCGCATGATTCGGTGGCGACCACGTGGGTCAGGTCGCCGCTGCCGCGCGGGGAGCCGAGCGGCCCGGCGCCGGAGGTGACGGTGATCCGGATCCGGCCGAACCCGAGTTCTTGACCGGCCATCGTCGAAGCGATCGCTCCGCGCAGCAAGCCCACGTCTGGACGGCCGATCCCCAACCCGGCCGCCGACCGGGAGAGTCGCTCCAGGTGGCGCGTCAGCGCGAACGGCTGGCCGTCGATCACTGCGACTGTCTCGAACACCCCGTCGCCGACGATGAGCCCGTGATCGAGCGCACCAATTGACGGTTCGTCCGGTGATTGCAGGATTCGCCCGTTTACCGACACCTTCATAGGCTGACCATATGCTGACCCGGTTTTGTTTGCGGCAAGTCAATCGGCTAATGTTTCTTGTCGGCCGGAAATCGGTTGTGCGGACATAGCTCAGTGGTAGAGCATCACCTTGCCAAGGTGAGGGTCGCGAGTTCGAATCTCGTTGTCCGCTCGGAGAGGGTCTCGCCAGGCCCATCCAGCGGTGGGTTGGCCGAGAGGCGAGGCAACGGACTGCAAATCCGTGTACACGGGTTCAAATCCCGTACCCACCTCTCTAAAATTAAATAGCACGGGCGATTGGCGCAGCGGTAGCGCGCTTCCCTGACACGGAAGAGGTCACTGGTTCAAACCCAGTATCGCCCACCCTGAAATTGCAGCAAAAAACGGGATTCCACCCCACCCCCGTGGACGCTATGTGGACGAAAGTCCACGTTTCCCACGATGAAAACCAACGGCTCGCGGCCGGTTATCGGTGACTGGTTTTGCCCGATCCTTCGCGCACCAGAACGGACTAGCCGACGATCCAAACGGATCACAAGTCACCCCCACGAGGGCCACATCACGAGGGCCACATCACGCGATCCGCTCGGAAAAGGTGCGGAGAGAGTTTGCCTAAAGCGCAGATGGTCATGGGTAAAGCCGTCAAAAAATGTGGGCCGAAATGCCAGGCGTACCGGTCGCGCCTATGGTGGTCGGCCTGTTGGTTTGGTTCGGTGTTGGGGGTTTCGGTTGCTTGGTGTGAGTCCTCCCCATGTCCCGGATCGTTCAGGCCATACCGAAACGTATGACCGGCACGCTTCGAGCGCGGGGCAGGTGGCACACCCTTGGGCGGCGGCTACCGCGTCGGCGTGGCTGTCGGAGATCCACAAGTGAGATTGTCGGCCTCTGCATGGGATCGGTTCGCCGTGGTCGCTGAGTCGGTCGATGTGGCCGTACAACCGATCTAGGGCGGCTCTGCGATCGTCTAGGCGGCTCATGGGGCTGTCTTGCAGTCTTGGGCGTGTCCTTGGGTCTGGACGTGGTATCCGCAACGACTGCAGCGGTCCGGGTCGGCTTTGAGTGCATCGTCAAGTGACAGTTCGGCCGGGTAAACCTCCATCGGTACCGTCATAGGTACCGTAGGTACCGGCCTCTGAGTGGTAGTACCTGTGGTACCTATGGCGGTATCTATGCCCTTGAGTGCCCAAGTGACTTGACCGTGCGCCCCGAACCCTTCTCGTTTGGTAGTGGCGATCTTTGCGCGTGCGTTCTTGACGGTCTGTTGTGCGAACCCTTCGCCCTTTGCAGCGGCTAGTACTTCCTTCGCTGGGGCTGAACCTCCACGCTCGGTCAGGTATTCGCTGAGCCATGTCTTTGCGTCGTGAGACTCTGCCACCGTGTCAGGGTCGCGGTGTGAGTCCCGTAGTACGTCGTTCACTGTCCGGTCAGATATCCCGAGCATCGTGAACCGGCCGGTAAC
>JAKPAQ010000018.1 GCA_029779385.1 Actinomycetes bacterium
AAGTGTACCGGTCGCATTCTGGAAGTTCCGGTCGGCCCCGAGCTGATCGGTCGCGTCGTCAATTCCCTGGGCCAGCCGATCGACGGCAAGGGTCCGATCAACGCCAAGCTCTCCGAGCCGATCGAAAAGGTCGCCCCGGGCGTCATCTGGCGTAAGTCGGTTTCCCAGCCGGTGCAGACCGGCCTGAAGTCGGTTGATGCAATGGTTCCTGTCGGTCGTGGCCAGCGCGAGCTGATCATCGGCGACCGCCAGACCGGTAAGACTGCCGTTGCGGTTGATGCGATCATCAACCAAAAGGGCGAAAACATGATCTGCATCTACGTTGCGGTCGGTCAGAAGGCTTCGACCATCGCCAACGTGGTGCGCAAGCTCGAAGAGCACGGCGCGATGGAATACACCATCGTCGTTGCTGCGACCGCTTCCGAGTCCGCCGCGATGCAGTACATCGCTCCGTACTCCGGTTGCACCATGGGCGAATACTTCCGCGACCGCGGTCAAGACGCCCTGATCGTCTACGACGATCTGACCAAGCAAGCCTGGGCCTACCGTCAGGTTTCCCTGCTGCTGCGTCGTCCTCCCGGCCGTGAAGCCTACCCCGGCGACGTGTTCTACCTGCACTCCCGTCTGCTCGAGCGCGCAGCCCGCGTCTCCGAAGACTACGTCGAGCAATACACGAAGGGCGAAGTCAAGGGCAAGACCGGTTCGCTGACCGCTCTCCCCGTGATCGAAACCCAAGCGGGCGACGTTTCCGCGTTCGTTCCGACCAACGTGATCTCGATCACCGACGGCCAGATCTTCCTGGAAACCGACCTCTTCAACGCTGGTATCCGCCCCGCTATCAACGCCGGTATCTCGGTGTCCCGCGTCGGTGGTGCTGCTCAGACCAAGGTCATCAAGAAGCTCGGCGGTGGTGTGCGTCTGGCACTGGCCCAGTACCGTGAGCTGGCTGCGTTTGCGCAGTTCGCTTCCGACCTGGACGAAGCCACCCGCAAGCAGCTCGAGCGCGGTCGTCTCGTGACCGAACTGATGAAGCAGCAGCAGTACGCTCCGCTGTCGGTCTCGGAAATGGCGATCACTCTGTTCGCGGTCGAAAAGGGCGCTTTCGACGATGTCGA
>JAKPAQ010000021.1 GCA_029779385.1 Actinomycetes bacterium
GATCGAAGGCATCAACGGCACGGTCGACACTGCCGCGAAGTCCAATCAGGGCATCTATTCGCTCGCGACCGGCAGCACCCAGGGGCTGTCGTCGATTCTCAACCGCACACCTCGACAGACCAATCCGATTCGGAACCGCGACGACCGCGATAACGACGCAGCCGGCAAACGCGGCGAACAACGGGCCGGGGTGCCGGGCAATTACAAGAAACGATGGGTGAGGGTCACGGTCAACGGTGTCCCGAGGATCGTCGAACCGGATTACATCGACCGAGCCAACAAGAATGTCGTTGAAGTCAAGAACACCAACGAGATTCGTGGCAACTACGACCAGATCGCCGCGGAGACCGAGTGGGCACGTCAGCAGGGTTTCACCATGACGTTGGTGGTCGATCACCGCACCGTGATTAACGATCCGCGTATTCAGGCCATGATCGATTCTGGACAGATCCAATTGATCCGCAAAGAACTGGACGACAACGATGACATCTGATCCGCAAGGCGCACGGGATGCCACCGTCGCCGCATTGCGCGAGGCAATCGGTGCAGTTGAGGCCACCAGCGCCGACTTAGTCCGCAAACCGCCACCACCGCAGGAAGCCCCGCCGCCCAAAAAGCGCCGCACACCTCCGAAGCAGAACCCCGACGGCAGCTGGCCACCCATCACCTACCCAGGCATGCCCGAAGGCGACGACTGGATGCACAACCTCCCAGCGCGCTACACGGACGGCCAACGCGGACACGACCGCAGAATCATGGAAGAGCTCGCCGCCGTCGGCGTCCCCTGCTACACAGTCAGCGAGTTGGCCGACCGCGCCGAGACGGTTCCACAAGGCATCCCCATCTTCATCGACTGGCTCACGCACCTGGAAGAACGTGTCCCCGGGCCTGAATCTGACCACCGGGAGATCCTGCGTTCGGGGCTGATCTGTGCTCTGGACGACCCGGCCGCGCGCGGCAACCAACGGGCGATCGACCTGCTCATCCAGCAATTGCGGCGACAACCGCCATTAGCCGGACCAGTACGAGACTTCACCGAATATGCGTTGGCTCATATCGCTACTAAGACCGACTTCCCGGCCATCGCTGCCCTGATCGACGAATTGCCACCGGACTATCCGCGAGGAGCATTGATCGAGTACCTCGGCAGGGTAAAGACCTCGGAAGCACAAGCAATCGCACTGCACTGGCTCGACAACGGTTACGCATACTTCGCCATCAAGGCACTGGTTTCGATGAAGGCCATTGGCGTGCGCGACCGCGTCGCGCCCTACGTCAATGACCACGATCCCTGGGTGCGGAAAGTCGCCAAGCGCGCCATGGAACGGCTGCCCGAATGACGAGCACCGCACCACCGCTCCAGAACTTCCGGACACTCGACCGAGCTGCCGACCCCATTGAAGGAGAAATACGCCGATGACCTATGACGACGCTGGTTGGCACCAAGACACGGTCGGTGAACACGACCTGGACCCCGACTGCGCCGCCACCCACATCGGCATGTTCTTCGCATGGCTGGCCTACCACGATCTGGTCGACACCGAGAGAACGAATACCGCACCGCTCCTTGCCCGGTCGATCACTCCAGGAAAGTTCCTGATCGACCACTGCTGCGGAGAGATCAACTCGGCCGATGTCACCGCACGCGGCGCCGCGTTCTGCGAAGCGGCCTATCGTCAGTATCTGCGCGTCTACGACGCTATCCCCGAAATCGCCCGGTGCGAGGTCAGTTACGCCGCGCCAGACACGTGGGAGACGTACGACGCCGTGGCACCGGTAATTCAGGAGGCCTACGAAGTCTTCCGACATGGCGGCAACTGAGTACCCCTTGTCAATTCACGTCGAATGGTTACCCAAATGACCGACAACCGATTCATCGACATCGAAAGCCTTGAAGGCCAAGCCGAATTGATCGCAC
>JAKPAQ010000022.1 GCA_029779385.1 Actinomycetes bacterium
GAATGAAGTTCAATCGCCGTCTCGGTCGCGCCGACGTGATCGAACACAAGGTGATGATCAGGAGCCTGGCCTCCAAGGCTGAAACAGCCTTGAGGAACCTTGCGGAAGGCAGCGGCTTCCCGCTTGCTGTGATTCAGGACTTGGTGAGCGGTTTGTCCTTTGGCTCACGCGCTCTCTCGGAAAACCTGCAACTTGCTGACGCCGAGATGCTTGCCGCGAAGGTCAGGCCTCTGGGTGCCAACGTCGAGGTCCGCGAACAACTGACTCTGTCGCCACGTGACATAGTGGCCGTAATCAAGATCCTCGTCGAATTGCGTAATGGCCGTGGTGACATCGATGACATCGATCACCTCG
Source organism: Actinomycetes bacterium (assembly GCA_029779385.1). Next base: position 355 of record JAKPAQ010000022.1, read on the forward strand.
GCAACCGTCGCGTCCGCTCGGTCGGCGAACTGGCCGAAAACCAGTTCCGTGCCGGCCTCGTCCGCGTTGAGCGTGCCGTCAAGGAACGTTTGAGCCAGGCCGAATCGGACAACCTGATGCCGCACGACCTGATCAACGCCAAGCCGATCAGCGCCGCGATCAAGGAATTCTTCGGTTCCAGCCAGCTCTCGCAGTTCATGGACCAGACCAACCCGCTGTCGGAAATCACCCACAAGCGTCGCGTTTCCGCCCTCGGACCGGGCGGTCTGACCCGCGAACGCGCCGGCTTCGAAGTGCGCGACGTTCACCCGACCCATTACGGCCGGGTTTGCCCGATCGAAACACCGGAAGGTCCGAACATCGGACTGATCAATTCGCTGGCCCTGTTCGCTCGCGTCAATGACTACGGCTTCATCGAAACAGCCTATCGCAAGGTCGTCGACTCCAAGGTTACCAACGAGATCGAGTATCTCTCGGCTATCGAGGAGGGTAACTACGTCGTCGCCCAGGCCAACGCCTCGCTCGAAAAGGATGGCAGTCTTTCCGACGACCTCGTGACCTGTCGTGAAAAGGGTGAAACCATTCTCGCCGAACCGTCCCGCGTTCAGTACATGGACGTGGCGCCGAGCCAGATCGTTTCTGTCGCTGCATCTCTGATCCCGTTCCTTGAGCATGACGATGCGAACCGCGCCCTGATGGGTGCCAACATGCAGCGTCAGGCCGTACCGTGCCTGCGCCCGGAAAAGGCACTGGTGGGTACCGGCATCGAGCGAACCGTTGCCGTTGACTCCGGCACCGCGGTTGTCGCGCGCCGTGGCGGTCTGGTGGATTATGTGGATGCAGCAAGGGTCGTGGTTCGCGTCAATGACGATGAAACGGTGGCCGGCGAAGTCGGGGTTGACATCTACAACCTTGTCAAATACACGCGTTCCAACCAGAACACCAATATCAACCAGCGGCCGCT
>JAKPAQ010000037.1 GCA_029779385.1 Actinomycetes bacterium
GAGAGAGCCGACAGAAAGCCCGTACAACCCACCGATCAGGTTTCCGTCGCGGTCGCGCGTCTCCACACTGTGGGCGTAACCGAGGTTGTGCAGGCGCAAGTATGCGGCCTTGATCGAACGAGTAATCCAGCCGCCCGGCCGCCCGGGGTTGGCGCAAGCTTCCATCACTTCTTCAAAACTCTGATCAAAGGTGAACCGGAACGCTCGCATCGACCGACGCAGGGAGCGCGAAACATGAACGTCGCCAGGACCGAGCACCCCACGTTCGAGCGGCGACCACCACATCAACTGGCGTCGATGCGGCATCGGGAATGCGCCAACGCGATAGGCGTCAACGATTGTTTCGGGTTCAAGATCTGCTCCGCCGGCGATACAGTCGTCGGTCGGCCACTCGCTGGGGTCGAAATGCCACCGCGACTGAGGCAGTGGGATCGGCTCCATGGGTAAAGACTAGAGATTGACTCGCCATTAGGTCAGGTGGGCAACTCTATGATTTCCTCATGGGTTTGATGAAGGATCAGGTTGCCAAGGCCGCAGGGACGCATGTCGTCCCGCATCTTGCGGCCGGCTATGTACGCAGCGTGCTAGACATGGCCATCGACGGCATCGGTCCACTAAGACCAGTTGTTGAGACCGCTGGGGCGAAGTTGGCTGCCAACGGTGGCGACGTCGAAAAGGCGATCGCCGCGCTGGTTCGAAGTCATACCAGCATGGCTGGACTTCAAGGTTTCGTCACCAACCTCGGTGGGATTGCCTTGGCGCCAGCAACGGTGCCAGCGAACGTGGTTGGCGTAACTCTTGTGCAGTGTCACCTTGTTGCCGGGATCGCGCATCTGCGCGGGTACGACATTGAGGATCCGCGCGTTCGAAACGCCGCCTTGGCGGTAATGCTCGGCGAGGACACGGTCAAGGACATGATCAAAGGCAAACGGCTGCCCTCGTCTCCGATGGCGCTGGCCACCTCGCCGGTGCACGATCCGATCCTGGACGAACGGATCGCCAAAGAAGTAACTAGTGAACTCGTTGGTCGCACCATTGGCCGTCGCGCGTTGATGCTTGCTGGCAAAAAGATTCCTCTGCTTGGCGGGGTGGTCGGGGCCAGCGCCGACGGTTTCGGGACTTGGCAGGTTGGCCGATACGCCCAAAGCGAGTTGAAGGACCGGCGTCGAGTGAACGATTCAGTTCGTCGCTAACGCCCGTACGACTGCCGACTGGCTTGGTCGGCCCAAAATCCCGGCCAGCCATTGACTCGTTTCCACAAGTGCCGCCAAGTCGACCCCGTGCTCGATGCCCAAACCGGTCAACATCCAGACCAGGTCTTCGGTCGCAAGGTTCCCGGTAGCGCTCTTGGCGTAAGGGCACCCACCCAAACCGCCTGCGGAGGAGTCAAAGGTGGTGATGCCGACCTTTAGCGCCGCATACACGTTCGCTAGCGCTTGACCGTAGGTGTCGTGGAAGTGCATCGCGAGTTTGTCCACCGAAACGTCCGCAGCGATGAACTCGTTGACGAGGCTGGCAACGTGCCCGGCGGTGCCAACACCGATCGTGTCGCCGAGCGAGAGTTCGCTGGCTCCAAGATCGAGCAGTCGTTTGCCGACCCCGACCACCTGAGTGGTTTCGACTCGACCTTCCCACGGGTCGCCGAAACACATCGAGACGTAGGCCCGCACGTCCACACCGGCGTCCAGTGCTCGGTCGACTACCGGTTCGAACATTTCAAACTGGCCGGCAACGGTGGTGTTCAGGTTTTTCTCGGCGAACGTCTCGGTCGCGCTGGCGAAGATGGCGAGATGGCGCACCCCGGCTTCAAGGGCGCGATCGAGTCCGCGCTCATTGGGCACCAGAACTGGCAGCCGAACTTCGCCGCCG
>JAKPAQ010000056.1 GCA_029779385.1 Actinomycetes bacterium
CTCGCCACCGTCTACCAGGCGGTCGACTTGCACGACGAACTGAGTTTCGTCGACCGCGACGATGATGAGCTAAACGTGGCGGTTCACACCGAACTAGATTTGCCCGAAGGCGCCGCCGTTCCACTCGGCGATGACAACATCGCCATCCGGGCGGCGAAACTGCTGCGCCACCGAATCGGCGGCCTCGATCGCGGCGTCGACATCTCGATTCGAAAAGTAATTCCGGTGGCCGGCGGAATGGCTGGCGGCTCGGCCGATGCGGCTGCGACTCTGGTCGGGTTGAACGAACTTTGGGGCGGGGGGCTTTCTCGCGCCGACCTGGAGCCGTTGGCAGCCGAACTGGGCAGCGACGTGCCATTCCTGTTGCACGGCGGCAACGCAATCGGTAGCGGCCGTGGCGAAAAGGTCAGTCCGGTGCTCGCTCGCGGCAGTTACAACTGGGTTTTTGCGACCGCGAACGAGGGCCTGTCCACCGCCGCGGTTTACGCCCAGTTCGATCGGCTCAACCCTCACGGAGTCGAGGAACCCGAAGTGCCAGATGCGCTGCTCAATGCCTTGCGTGCGGGTGACCCGAGGGCCCTTGGGAGGTCTTTGTCCAACGACCTGACCGAAGCGGCCCTGACGCTTCGACCGGAATTGGCAGAGACGCTTGAGATCGGTCTGGAGGCCGGTGCGCTTGGCGCAATCATTTCTGGCTCGGGCCCAACGACGCTGTTCTTGGCCGCTTCGGAAGCTCATTCGCTGGATCTGGCGATGGCGCTCACCAGCGCAAGTTCGGCGGCCGACGTGATCCAGTCGCGCGGCCCCGTCATCGGCGCGCGGCACATCTGATGCCGCCACTGGTAGTCGCCGAACGCATTAGTCAGTCATTTCCGGCCGGCACGGTGCTGGCCGACGTCACCGTAGGTATCAGCGACGGCGATCGCATTGGCGTGGTGGGTCGAAACGGCGACGGCAAGTCGACCTTGCTGAAAATAATCGCCAAGAAACTCGAACCCGAGTCCGGTCGAGTTACTTGGCGCCGCGACTTGCGCATCGGTGTCGTCGAGCAGACCGACGAGCTAGATCCGGCCCAATCGGTGATCCATGCCGTCGTGGGCGACCGACCCGAGTTCGAGTGGGCCTCGGACCCCGCGATCCGTGATGTGCTGGCCGGGCTCTTGGGTGATCTAAACCGAGAGGCCGAAGTGGGCACTCTCAGCGGCGGTCAACGCCGGCGAGTGGCGTTGGCGAAGGTACTGGTTCAGCGGTGGGATTTGCTGATTCTCGACGAACCAACGAACCATCTGGACATTGAGGGCGTCAGGTGGCTCGCGCAACATGTGATCGGTCGCTCCGAGGCGCTCGCCGTCGTCACTCACGACAGGTGGTTCCTCGACGAAGTCTGCACGCTGACATGGGAAGTTCACGACGCCACGGTCGACTCATTTGAGGGCGGTTACGCCGCCTACGTGCTGCAACGTGTTGAGCGCGATCGCCAAGCCGCCGCGACTTACGATCGCCAACAGAACCTAATGCGCAAAGAATTGGCTTGGCTGCGGCGCGGGGCGCCGGCCAGAACCTCAAAGCCGAAGTTTCGAATCGACGCGGCCAACGCACTGATCGAACGCGAGCCGCCGGTTCGCGATTCAGTTTCGCTAGCCAAACTCGCGACCGCCAGACTCGGCAAAGACGTCGTCGACCTGATCGACGTTTCGGTCACCTTCGAGTCGACGCCGGTCCTGCGAGACATTCTGTGGCGGATCGCGCCGGGGGAGCGGGTCGGAATACTGGGCCCCAACGGCGCCGGCAAGAGCACCCTGTTGGGGCTGGTCACCGGCGAAGTGGCGCCGACAACTGGTCGGGTCAAGCGCGGCAAGACGGTCCAGATCGCCGCGCTGACCCAGAACCTGGCCGACTTGGCGGCCGTTGCCGACGATCGAGTCAGCGAGGTGGTTGCCCGCAAGCGGACCAGTTATGTCGCCGACGGCAAAGAGTTGAGCCCAAGTCAACTGCTCGAACGTCTCGGTTTCACTTCGGCGCAGTTGTCAACGCCAGTCAAAGACCTCTCTGGGGGCCAGAAGCGTCGACTGCAGTTGATGCTCATCCTGCTCGACGAGCCGAACGTGCTGATCCTTGATGAGCCGACCAACGATCTAGACACCGACATGTTGGCCGCGATCGAGGACTTGCTCGACACTTGGCCAGGGACGCTGTTGGTGGTTTCGCACGACCGCTACTTGCTTGAGCGGGTGACCGATCACCAGTACGCGGTACTCGATTCGCACCTTCGGCATCTGCCGGGCGGAGTCGACGAATACCTGCGAATTCGTGAAGGCAATGTGGTGGGGCAGGCCCCATCGCCGGCGCCGTCTTCGCCTGCCGTCGAACGCGGCGCCAAAGCGGAGCGCGAACTTAAAAAAGAGCTGTCTCGGCTGGAACGGCGCATCGAGAAACTCACCGAAACGATCAACGAGATCGATAAGTTGATGGTTGAGGCGGCCACCGACCCAGATTCGTTGATGAAGCTGGCGGCCGACCGCGGACCATTGGCCGCTGAACTCGAAGAAGTCGAGTCGCGTTGGCTCGAAATTGCCGACTGAGAGTCCGGTCAGTTCCCAAAGGAGTTCGTCAGCGCGGCCAGCCCCGCCGCGATCGCGGCGCGATCATCGGCCGAAAGCGCGGCCAAGAGCTCATGTTCGCGCACCAGCAGTGCGTCTAGGGCGGTGTCGACGCGGTTCAGGCCGTCGGGGGTCAGCGAGACGAGTACGCCGCGGCGATCGTCGGGGTCAGCGCGCCGAAGCACGAGGCCTCGTTCTACTAGGCGATCAACTCGGTTCGTCATCGTTCCGCTGGTGACCATCGTGGCGGCCACCAACTGCCCAGGGGAGAGTTCATAGGGTCGACCAGTGCGCCGCAATGCGGCCAAGACGTCCCATTCCCACGAGTCGAGTTCGGCGGTCGCGAAGGCAAGTTTTCGCAATCGGTCGAGGTGCTTGGCTAGCCGGGTGACCCGACTGAGCACTTCCATGGCGCTGACGTCGGCATCGGGGCGTTCGCGCCGCCAAGCCGCGACGATCTGATCGACCTCGTCCATTCCTCAACCGTAGTGCTCAAGAATCTTGATGTCGAGAGAACCGGCGGTGCACCTTCGCAAAAACGTCTCCGGTAACCTGATATGGCTTTCCCCGGTTGGTCTGCCGGCAGGGCCCGCCTGACTTTGAATCAGGACTAGCGACGTAGGTTCGACTCCTACCCGGGGAGCGCGAGCGGAACTGACGAAGGAGTCATGTGAGCGAACAGGTCACCGCGATTGTTCTCGCAGCTGGCGCCGGCACGCGAATGAAATCGCGCCGCGCAAAGGTACTTCATGAAATCGGTGGCCGATCGATGCTCGGCCATGCGTTGACGGCGGTCCGCGGAGTTGGCGCCGAGCAGGTTGTCGCCGTCGTTGGCCACGATCGCGTTCAGGTAGAGCAAGCACTAGGGCAGCTTGACCCGCGAGCAGTCGTCGCAGTCCAAGAGGCTCAGCTTGGCACCGGAGACGCAGTACGAGTCGCCTTGGACGCGCTAGACCAACCCGATGCCGGCACCTTCCTAGTCACCTACGCTGACGTGCCGTTGCTGAGTGCGCAGACGTTGACCGAATTGCTCGAAGGTCACCGCCAAGCCGGTCGAACCGTCACGATCCTGTCGTCTGTGGCCGAAGACCCAACCGGGTACGGCCGAATTCTGCGTGATGCTGGTGGCGACGTCACCGCGATCCGCGAACACAAAGACGCGACGGACGAAGAGCTCAAAACTCGTGAGATCAACAGTGGAATCTTGGTTGTAGACGGAAGCTTTTTGAATCGGGCGGTTAGGGCGCTTCGAACCGACAACGCCCAAGGCGAGTTGTATCTGACTGACGTCGTCGCCCTAGCGGTCAGTGAAGGAAGACCTGTTGGCGCACACCTGCTCGAAGACGTCTGGCAGACCGAGGGCGTAAACAATCGCGCCCAACTAGCCAAGCTTGGTCGGGTGCTCAACGACCGGATTTTGGCCCACCACCTAGCCGAAGGCGTGACCATTGTCGATCCGGCAACGACATGGATCGATTCGGACGTCACGATCGGGCCGGACACGATCATCTTGCCCGGCACTCAACTTCTTGGCGCGACCACGATCGGCGCGGGCGTGACGATCGGACCAGACACCACCTTGCGCAACGTTGAGATCGGCGACGAAGCATCCGTGGTGCGAACTCACGGTTCCGACTCGGTGATCGGCGCGGGAGCCACGGTCGGACCTTTCACCTACTTGCGGCCGGGCGTCGTAATCGACGCCGGCGCCAAAGCCGGCGCATACGTCGAACTCAAGAACACGCACCTTGGGCCAAACGCGAAGGTGCCGCACTTGTCGTACCTC
>JAKPAQ010000067.1 GCA_029779385.1 Actinomycetes bacterium
CGACTTGTACGCAGCGGGTGCTCGCGGCATTTTGGTCACCGATATTTTGTCGTGCCGAATCTGATGGCCGGGGAACGTCGTCGGTTCCGCCCGACTGGAATCATCGCGGTGATGTGGGCAGGGGTCGCAATTTTGACGATTCTCACAGCCGTCATCGGCTCGCAGTTGCCGGAGTCGGCTAGGTTCACAACGTCGCAGAACGCCACGATTTGGGCGCTGGTTGGCGTCGTCGGATTGTTCGCGCTAATCATCTCGATGAGCCAGGTAACTGCTGATGACGAGCAAATACGTTGGGTGAACGGTCTACGACGACACAAGTTGTCTTGGGATGAAGTTGCCGGAATTTCGATGAATCCGGGCGCCCCCTGGCCGACGTTGGTCACCAAGGACGATCGTCGTTTCATCCTGTTCGCGATTCAGGGCAGCGAGGGCCGATCGGCCACGAACGCGGTCCAATGGCTGGCAGGTCACGTCAAGTGAGCCGCGACGACGGAACCTTCGGGGGAGGCCGCTCGTTGGCTGAGCCTGCTTTTCCAGACGACGATGGCCTGCTCGATCCGACCCTGAATTTGACCGACGAGTCCTCGTTTTTGGCAACGATTGGCTCAGCTCGAGTTTTTGTGCCGGTCGTTGCGGTGCTGGGGGAGTTGGCCACTGACGGCAGCGACAAGAATTCCGATATGGCCGCGGTGCTGCTGACGGGTGCTGACGGCCGCACGGCGCTGCTGGCGTTCAGTTCCCAAGCGGCGATGGCGAGCTGGAATCCGACCTCTCGGCCGGTGCCGGTTTATGGCCGAGACGCGGCCAGATCCGCGATCGCCGATGGCGCTTCGGCGCTCGTGCTCGATCTTGGACAGCCAACTTTCCAAGTGGTCGAGAGCCCAGACTTAGAGCACGTTGCTGCCGAACACGTCCTGGTCCGAACCGACAGCGGCACCGCCTGGGTTGAACCAAGCGCTTAGGGGCTGCTAAACTTTTATCTCGAAGTGGAGTTCACTCCCACCTGCTTGGCTTTTGGGCCTTGGGGTCACTGCACCGCCGATCATTCGGCGGGTGTTTTGTGTGTAGTGACTTCCGCTTCGACGGAGGTCACTTTTTTGTTTCCTCCACCATTTACCATCAGGAGGATCTATCAGCACAGAGCTGCGCGTCAACGAGCGCATCCGCGTCCCGGAAGTCCGGCTTGTCGGACCAGGCGGCGAACAAGTAGGCATCGTCCGTATCGACGATGCGCTTCGTCTTGCCGCCGAGTCAGACCTCGATCTCGTCGAAGTTGCCCCAGGTGAGCGACCGCCGGTGTGTCGACTCATGGACTACGGCAAGTTCAAGTATGAAACTGCCCAGAAGGCCCGCGAGTCTCGTCGTAACCAGACGAACACCGTCATCAAAGAGATGAAGCTTCGTCCGAAGATCGACCAGCACGACTACGACACCAAAAAGGGTCACATCGTCCGGTTCCTTTCGGCCGGCGACAAGGTCAAGATCACCATCATGTTCCGTGGTCGCGAGCAGCATCGTCCAGAACTTGGTTACCGCTTGCTGCAGAAACTTGCGGCTGACGTTGAGGACCTCGGATTCATCGAATCGAACGCCCGTCAGGACGGTCGAAATATGACGATGGTTCTGGGACCGCACAAGAAGAAGTCTGAAGCGCAAGCAGAGGTCAAGGCCGCTAAGGCCGAAGCCACCGCCCAGCGCGAAGCAGATCGTGAAGCCGAGGCTAAGGCCGAAAAGGCACATCGCGAAGAACACAGCAAGACAGCGACGGCTAAGAAGCCCCGTCGTCGCTCCGAAAACCTCGATCCAGACATGGAGGCCTAATCGTGCCGAAGTTCAAGCCCCACTCGGGCATGAAGAAGCGCATCAAGATCACTGGCAAGGGCAAACTTCGCCGTGAGCAGACCAACCGTCGTCACCTCTTGGAGGTCAAGTCCTCGTCCCGGAAGCGCCGCCTCGCCGGCACGACCGAGGTCTCGAAGGCTGACACCAAGCAGGTCAAGAAGCTGCTCGGTCTCTGAGCGCCCGACTTTCCCCGAATTCGTAAAGGAGCAATACTGTGGCACGCGTCAAGCGTTCAGTGAACGCGCAAAAGAAGCGCCGCGAAATCCTCGAGCGCGCCTCCGGCTACCGTGGCCAGCGCTCGCGCCTATACCGCAAGGCTAAAGAGCAGGTCACCCACTCGCTGGTCTACTCGTACAATGACCGCAAGGCAAAGAAGGGCGACTTCCGTCGTCTCTGGATCCAGCGCATCAACGCTGCGGTTCGCGCCGAGGGTATGACCTACAACCGGTTCATCCAGGGCTTGAAGGCCGCTGAGGTTGAAGTGGATCGCAAGATCCTCGCCGATCTGGCCGTCAACGACCCGGCAGCTTTCAGCGCCCTCGTTGAGGTCGCGAAGGCAAACCTGCCAGCCGATGTCAACGCCCCCAAGGCTGACTCGGCCGTCTGAGTTAGAAACTCTAAACGCGTGGCGAGCCCCAGCGATCTGACCGTCCAATCTGGCCGGGTAAAGACCGCTCGGCGGCTCGCCACGCGTTCTTTTCGCGAGAAAACAGGCGAGTTTCTCGCTGAAGGACCCCAAGCCGTTCGCGAGGCGCTCACGGTTCCTCGCGGCGAACCCGGATCGGTCATTGAAGTGTTCGCGACCGTCGATGCGACCGATCGGTACGAAGAGTTAGCAGCAAGAGCAGACCAGTGGCACGTGGTAACCGACGACGTTGTGGCCGCGATCGCGGACTCAGTCACCCCCCAAGGGATGGTCGCGCGTTGTCATAGTTTGCTGCGCTGGTTTGACGACTACACCTGGCCGGGGAATGGTTTCGTCGCGGCCGCCGTAGATATCCGTGATCCGGGCAATGCCGGTTCACTGATTCGGGCCGCCGATGCGGCCGGCGCCGCCGCCGTCTATTTCCTCGGCGACTGCGTAGACCCACAGAATCCCAAAGCCGTTAGGGCCGCCGTAGGATCGCACTTTCATTTGCCGGTTGTCGTTGATCGCGATTTGTTCGGTTCGCTGGCAAAACTGCGCGAGTCCGGCGCGAGACTGCTCGCCGCTGACGCCGCTGGAGACGTGAATCTGTTCACCGCCGATTTGAGCAGTCCGGTGGTCTGGGTTTTTGGTAACGAAGCCCATGGCCTCGATCGCGCCGTAACCGATGCGGTTGATGAGGTCGTCTCGATTCCGCTAATTGGCCGGGCCGAAAGCCTGAATCTGGCGACCGCGGCGGCGGTGTGCCTGTATGCGTCGGCGCGGGAGCAGCACTAGGCTCAACGCGTGCACTACGAGAACTTTCCTGACGGGGTAATCGTCGCGGACGCCAACGGAATCGTGACCTTGGCGAACCACTGGGTGCGCGGGCGCCACGGAGCGACCTCGACCGAACTCGTTGGGTTGCCACTGTCGCGAGTTCTGCCGCTGGACGACTTGAACGGGAACTCGTGGCTCGATTTCAACCGGCCATTCGACGGCCTAGCAATCAGAAAGCGAATCAGCGAGCAGGCTTGGTATTCCCCGCACGGAACCGAATATTTGGTCACCGCGATGCTGAACCGGGATCGGCCTGCCGGCGAAATCGTGGACGTGGTCGTCTGCATTCGAAACGCTCGTGTACGCCAACAACTTGACCGTGAAAAGTCTGACATGGTGGCGATGGTCGCCCACGAGTTGCGGTCACCGTTGACTGGAATAAAAGGGTTTTCGGCCACGCTGCTAAGACGCTGGGATGCTTTCACCGAAGATCAACGCTTGTTCATGCTGCAGACAATCGATGCTGACGCGGACCGGTTGAGTCGGTTGGTCACCGAACTGCTCGATGCCGCCAGGATCGATGCGGGTCGGCTTTCTCTTCGGACCGAGCCCGTTCAACTCGATCAGGTTGCTTCGCGAGTTCTGGAGTCGGTTTTCTCCACCAGCGAGACGCCGCCGACGGCGCAGGTCGAAGGTCCGGTCCCGGTAATTTGGGGTGACTCGGATCGGCTTACCCAAGTGTTGACCAACATCGTCGAGAACGCCGTTCGGCACGGCGAAGGACTGCGCGAACTAAGCGTTCGCGAGCTCTATCGCCGAGGTAAACAGGGCGTCGAAGTATCAATAACCGATCAGGGTCCAGGTATTGATGAGGATCTGCGCGTGCGGGTTTTCAGCCGGTTCTGGCGCTCAGGCCCAGGGGCCGGCAGCGGGCTGGGCATGTTCATTGTTCGCGGAGTCGTTGATCAGCACGGCGGGATCATCGACATTGAAGATGCCAGCGAAGGCGGCGCGCTGATTAAGGTGTGGCTGCCAGTCAATGAGCCGGACACTCTCACCGACTGACCTCGCCGATAGACTGGCAGGCGTGTCTGCGCCCAATTCTGACTATGACCCGGTCGAGGTGACGCCACTGCGCGCCGATGAGGTCGAACGCATGCGTGACGAAGCCCTAGCGGCCATCGCCGCGGCCAACACCATCGCCGAACTCAAACAGGTCCGAAGCGACCACGCCGGCGATCGGTCCGGGCTGGCTTTAGCCAACCGCGAGATCGGCGCGTTGCCGCCGGCGGCCAAAAAAGATGCTGGCAAGCGGATCGGCCAGGCCCGTGGCGCAGTGAACCAGGCATTGGCGGCGCGCCTTGAAGAGGTTGAGGCGATCGAGTTTGAGCAACGGCTCAACGAAGAGGTCGTCGACGTAACGTTGCCGACTGACGTTGAACCAGTTGGCTCGCGCCACCCGATAACTACGATCCAAGAGCTAGTCGCGGACATTTTCGTTTCGATGGGTTGGGAAGTGGCCGAAGGTCCAGAAGTCGAAGCCGAGTGGCTGAACTTCGACGCGCTCAACCTCGGTCCCGACCACCCGGCCCGCACCATGCAAGACACTTTCTGGCTCAGTCCTGAACGCGCCGCGATGGTGCTGCGTACGCACACTTCGCCGGTGCAAGCCAGAACTATGCTCACCCAAGAGCCGCCGATCTACGTGGTTTGTCCGGGTCGGGTTTATCGCACCGACGAGGCTGACGCCACCCACATGCCAGTGTTCCACCAGGTTGAGGGTCTGGCGATCGACCGGGGACTGTCGATGGCCCACCTGAAGGGCACGCTGGATCACTTCGCTCAAGCCATTTATGGCCCGGGCTTGACGACGCGTTTTCGGCCGTCCTATTTCCCGTTCACTGAGCCGTCTGCCGAAGTGGACTTGCTCTGCTACGTCTGCCAGAACGATCCGGCGGAGGTCGCGAGTTGTCGCACTTGCGGGGGAGAAGGCTGGGTTGAGTGGGGCGGCTGCGGAGTGGTCAATCCGCGTGTCCTGATCGCTTGTGGCGTTGACCCGAACGAGTACTCGGGCTTCGCCTTCGGGATGGGACTTGACCGCACAATCACTAGCCGTTACGACATCGCTGACCTGCGTGACTTGTGGGACGGCGATGTGCGATTCACTGAGCCTTTCGGAGTTGGTCTCTA
>JAKPAQ010000068.1 GCA_029779385.1 Actinomycetes bacterium
TGGTCTGGGGCGCGGAACAAATCCACCTAATCGACCCGGCCGTTCACGGCGGACACCGCGAGACGGATTTGGCGATGTTGGCGCTATTTGGCACCCCTCACCTGCAGAAAGTCTTGGACGCGTACAACGAGACTTCGCCACTGCAAGACGGCTGGACCGAGCGCGTCGCCCTGCATCAGTTGCATCCACTTCTCGTCCACGCTGTTCTGTTCGGCGGCGCCTATGGCGCCCGCGCAGTTGCCGCCGCCCAAAGCCTTTTCGACCACGCCACCTCGGAGTGAAATGAAAATTCTCGTCGTTGATGATGACCGCGCCGTTCGCGATTCGCTGCGCCGCTCTCTGGAGTTCAACGGTTTCACCGTTGAGTTAGCCAGCGATGGCGCCGAAGCATTGGCGCGAGTTGCTCAAGTGTCCCCTGACGCGATCGTCATGGACGTGATGATGCCAAGGCTTGGTGGGCTGGACGCGACTCGGGCACTTCGAGCCGCCGGCAACGACGTGCCGATCCTCGTGTTGACGGCCCGCGACGCGGTCTCGGATCGAGTCGACGGCTTGGATGCTGGAGCAGACGACTATCTGACAAAGCCGTTCGCCCTCGATGAACTCCTAGCCAGGGTGCGCGCCTTGCTTCGCCGCTCGAGCAGGCAGCGAATCCAAGAAGACGACGAACCGCCACTAGAGTTTTCGGACCTGACACTGGACCCGATCACTCGTGAGGTTCGTCGAGGCGACCGCGACATCTCCCTTACTCGCACCGAGTTCGCCCTGCTCGAGTTGTTCATGGAACGACCCAAGCGGGTCCTGGAACGAAATTTCATCCTCGAAGAGGTTTGGGGATTCGACTTCCCGACGACCGCGAATTCGCTCGAAGTGTATGTCGGCTATGTTCGCCGCAAGCTCGAAGCCGACGACGAACCGCGACTGATCCACACGGTCCGAGGCGTGGGCTATGTGCTGCGGGAGACGCCACCGTGACCTGGGTGGACCGCGCCTACGAGCGAGTCCACAAACTGCTCGAGCCTGTAACTTCCCGAATCTCACTGGCCGCCCGGGTCGCCATTTTGACTACCCTCGCCGTGGCCGGAGTGCTGTCGATTATGAGCGCCGCGCTCTTTGTGCTCGTTCGCGCCGAGTTCATCTCAGCGATCGATGATTCCCTGACGCGGCGAGCAGAAAATGCCGTGGAGGCTGGGTATACGCCGACGAATATTGACGAGGAACAGGCGAACCTGCTGGCGTTGGCCGGAATCCGCCTGTTGGCAATCCGCAGCGGCGGTGGCGAATTTCTCGTCCGCCCAAGTGACACCTTCCCCTATGACAACCGTGAGCGTGAAGTCGCGCTCGGCCTAGAAGACCATTCGGCCAGGACGACGAAAATAGGGAAAATTCCTTACCGGGTCGTTGCCGTCCAGGCGGGAGAAGGTCAAGCATTCGTCATCGCCCAGTCGATGGAATCGACCCAACAAACCCTCGACCGACTCATTCGAGTCCTCATACTTTGCTCACTAGCGGGGGTGATCGTCGCCGGGGTTGCCGGTTGGGCCGTCGCAAATAACGGACTGAGGCCAGTACGTCGGCTCACGGCCGCCGCCGAGCACGTTGCCGCCACCCGCGACCTCACGCCGATAGCCGTCTCGGGCAAGGAAGACGAGTTGACCCGACTGACTCGGGCTTTCAACGAGATGCTGACCGCCTTGGCCGAAACTCTCCAGCGCGAACGGCAACTAATCGCCGATGCCGGCCACGAGTTGCGCACGCCGCTGACGAGCCTTCGCACGAACATCGACCTGCTCCTGCAGGCGCAGGCGGCCGACGCTCGGCAACTATCCCCCACCCTGCTTCGCGAGCTGCTCACCGACGTCGGCGCCCAACTTGAGGAGCTAACCTCACTCGTCGGAGACCTAACTGAACTCGCTCGCGACGAGCCGCTACACCGCGATCCTGAACCACTCGATTTGGCCGACGTGGTTCGCCG
>JAKPAQ010000086.1 GCA_029779385.1 Actinomycetes bacterium
CATTGAACTCGGCGGGATCGACATGCGCAAGGCCTGCCACGACCAAACACGAACATCCGAACAATTCTGGGAATAACCCCTTGCACCATCGACTCCGGCCCGGCCCGGCAACAACCGGGCCGGAGCCGGCAGCAGTACCCACCCCACAGAATCCGAGTACCAACTACGCAGACCACCGGTACCAACCGGCGCTACGTATCACCTGAACTGCGGGAGCTGAGTAGGCAGAATCGGGCCAATGCCCTGTTCGATTTCGATGCGCACTGCGAGGATACGGAGTTCGGCTACCGGTTCCTTGCCGGGCAAGCCGATACCGTGGGTGAATCGATGGCCGAGCGAGCGGCGCGGCAGATCTGCCGCGTCAACCGGTGGTGGTCAGTGGTCGGCAAGAAGTGAGCCGTAACGGTCACCGATTCACGATGATCTGGTCCAACGCGACCTTCTTACCGCCGCCGAGCCGAATCAGTTGTGGCTGACCGATATCACCTAACACCACACCGCCGAAGGCAGGCTCTATCTGTGCGCCATCACGGACGTGTACTCCTGGCCGGCAGATCGTCGGCTACAGCATGGACTCGCCGATGAAGTCCCGGTTGGCTACGGTAGCGCTGCACAACGCGGCGGCCCGTCGTGGAGAAGTCGCCGGCTGCTGCGGACAATTCAGACAGATCGGGGATCGCTGTTCCGGTCACGAAAATTCGTACTCGCCTTGAAGAATACTCATGGCTTGAATACTCATGGACTGGCCAGGTCGATGGGCAAAGTCGGGGATAGCGCCGCGATGAAGAGTTTCTTCGCGCTACTGCAACGCAACGTCCTCGACCGTCAACGCTGAGATACCCGTCCCACCTTGGTCGGTTGACGCCGGTCGAGTTCGAAGCAACGATCAACGCCGCTGCCGCGACATGACAACCAAACTGTCACCTATGTGCCACTACGACCGGTACCGGCACCATCAACACGACGACAGCGCCCCGGCCCCAACCCCAATGGGCCAGCCCAACCGCTGGGGCCCGAAGTCTACGTTCGCGACGCCTCGCACTACGACACCACCGGCCCCGAAGGGCAGGTGCGCTGATGAGCGTGTTCACCAGCGAGGACTACGACAAGTTCCGGGCCCTGCGCGTCACCCACATCGCCGCACGATTCGAAGAACTGATCAGCGATGAGGCCAACGACGCCGTCACTCCCGAACAGCTGTTCCTCACCGCCGTTGACGACGCGATGGACGCCCGCACCGCCGGCAAGATCGACAAACTGATCAAAGCCGCCAAGTTCCCCATCCCCACCGCCACGATCGCTGAAATCGACTACCGCGACGGCCGGGGCCTCAACCCGGTCCGCATGACCCGCTACGGCACCACCGACTGGCGAGCCGATCACCTCAACGTGCTGATCACCTCACCAACAGGAGGTGGCAAAACCTACATCGCCTGCGCGATCGGGATCGCCGCCTGCCACCGCACCCACCCGGTGATCTACACCAGACTCGACGAACTCGCCCGCGACCTGGCCATCGCCCGCACCGACGTCATCGCCCACCAAAAACTCATCGACCGGCTCTCCACGATCGACCTGCTGATCATCGACGACTTCCTCACCGTCAGCATCGATCCCGAAGCCGGCAACGACCTGTTCGCGATCCTGGCCAACCGCAACGAACGACTCGCCACGATCATCGCCTCCCAAACCGGCCCCGCACACTGGGTCGACGCCCTACCTGATCGAGTCGCCGCCGACTCCATCGTCGACCGCCTCGCCCACCACGCCCGCCGCATTGAACTCGGCGGGATCGACATGCGCAAGGCCTGCCACGACCAAACACGAACATCCGAACAATTCTGGGAATAACCCCTTGCACCATCGACTCCGGCCCGGCCCGGCAACAACCGGGCCGGAGCCGGCAGCAGTACCCACCCCACAGAATCCGAGTACCAACTACGCAGACCACCGGTACCAACCGGCGCTACGTATCA
>JAKPAQ010000099.1 GCA_029779385.1 Actinomycetes bacterium
CGGTCTGCAGCGCGACGACGGCCCCGAATGGGATTGCCACCAAGGCGATCGGAATGATCGTCACCGAGGCGATGAACCAGGCCTGCTGAACGAACTCACGGAACTGAAATGGTCGTTGGAACATCGCGAAGAAAACGTCCAAAGCGAAAGCGAAGAGCTTTCCGACCGTTGCGAACGGCGCCGCGATTGACTTCACTGCACTCACAAGGCACCGCCAGATGACAGCGCTTGCGGCGACGGCGTATGGAATCCAGAGCCATCGTCGAGGAACGAACCCGGCGGCGGGACGATGCCGTTCGCTGCGCACCAAGCACCCGGTTCGGCCTGGGTCGCCCGGCGCCGGCCGTCACTTGGCATCAACTGCAACGGGATGGGCGGCAGGTCCGGCAGAGTCGAATGGTCCTCAGCGGCGAGTTCGTCGGCGTCCTTCTCCTCGCTCATGCCGATCGGGCCGACCGTCTGCGCGTTCAAGAACTGGCGAACAGCAGGCTCTTGGCTAGAGAGCAGCATTTCTCGCGGACCAAACATCGACAGGTGCCGGTGATACAGCAGGCCAATGTTGTCTGGCACGGTTCGGGCGGTGTTGATGTCGTGCGTAACGATCAAGAAGGTGGCTTCAGTTTCGGCATTCAGGTCGACCATGAGTTGGTTGATGAATGCCGTTCGAACCGGATCGAGACCAGAGTCTGGCTCGTCAAAAAGAATGATCTCCGGCTCGAGCACTAGGGCGCGAGCCAACCCTGCTCGCTTTCGCATACCGCCGGAAATCTCACCGGGGAGTTTGGTTTCAGCCCCGACAAGGCCGACGAGCGACATCTTCTCCATCACGATGTCGGTGATCTCGCGCTCGGTCTTTCGAGTGTGCTCGCGAAGCGGGAAGGCCACATTGTCGAACAGGGTCATCGAGCCGAACATGGCGCCGTCTTGAAACAGCACCCCGAACAGCTTTCGAATCTCGTAGAGGTCGCGCTCCGAACAGGTTGCGATGTCGGTGCCCTCGATGAAGATATGTCCTTCGTCGGGCTTAATCAATCCGATAAGCGCCTTGAGGAACACCGACTTACCCGTACCCGAGGGCCCGAGCATCACGTTGATCTGCCCGGCGGGCAGGGTCAAGGAGACGTCTTTCCAGATCGTCTGGCGACCGAAGGCTTTACTAAGTCCTTCGACGCGAACTTCGACTCCCATCAGGGCTCCTTTTGTGGCTCAGACCCGGCAACTGCTAGGCCAAATATGTGGACTTCTCAGGCCTCAACACGGCGACGAGAACGGACAGAAAGTGCGATTCGGATCACGGCAGCAACGCCCAGGAGGCCGATCATCCCCACGCCGACGGCCGAACCGGTGGCGGGAAGTTCAGCGGTTTGATAATTCACCGATTCGACGTCTTGGCCAGCCACCCCCGCTCCTGAACTGAGCCCGTCAGCGCTAACTCCGTAAGTTGGACCGTCGACGATCGCGGTGTTGGCATCTGGATCAGTCGGGTTGATGAATTCCGGGTCGGTGCCATCGCTGGGGTTTTGGGTAGGAGAAGTGCTCGGCTCCTCCGTGTCGCTGGCCGGCAACGGGCAGGCAGACTCAGAACAACCATCGCCGATGGGGATCGTGCCGATAACCCGGGAGGCTCGGTTGTTCTGGTCGCGGGTGCAGTTCAGGTCGGCCTCAGCGATCGAATCCAGAACCGGCGGATCCATCACCGAATGCAACACAAAAGTAGGCGGCATCTGAACATAGATGAGCCCATCTCCGTTTGGCGCGCTCGGCACCGACACGGCCGAAACCTTGCCCTTGGCAACGATCGAGACTTCGCTATCGGCGACGAGTGGGATCCAGTTCTTGACGACTAGGTCCTTTACGGGTTCAACCCGCCGTTCAATCTGCTGACCGCCAGGTGCGACGGCCTGAAGAATCACATCGGAAGTAGACGAGCCTTTGACTCGCTCAACCTTCATGTTTTTCATCATCCGGTTGACCAACTTCGGCGGCATAAACAAAGTCAACTCAGACTCAGTGGCCGGCACCGTCGAGCCGGCGGTCACCTTATTAGGCAGAGTCGTCTTCGCCGTCACATAGAACTGTTGCGGTCCCTGAAGCGACTGGTTAATGGTCGGATTGGTCGCCTTACAGGTGTAGCCAACCCGCGAGATTGTCACCTCTTGGGCAGAAGCAGGCGCGGCAGCAATCAACTGGAGACCAGCGATCGCCAACCCCCCAGCGACTGCGGCCCGCAGTCCCCTCTGCGCAGCGGTATAAATCTCTTGCATCCAGCTCCCCCTAGAAGCAGGTTTTTTGAATTCCTGGGCAACACGTGCGCAGGATAAGTCGGAAAACTGTAACCCGAAGTTGCACTGTGATGCAAACCACTTTTACAAATCGTTCGGCCTCGGCTGAAGTGCCGCCAAGTTTTGGTAAAGCGTCAGTGGTGCATTTCTGGGTCGAAATGTGCGGCGGGGAGGCGGCCATTCGGTCGCCTCCCCACTTTGAACTGCTAATCAGATCGACGGATCGGCAACGTTCACTGGCTCGCCCGGCGCCGCCAAAGCAACAAGCCAGCGCCTGAAGCCACGGTCAGTACACCGAGCAGTCCAATAGCGAAATTGGGTCCACCGGTCGAGGCAAGAACTTCTTCCTCGTAATAGGCAACTTCGGTAGCGCTGGCCGCTACCTCAAATTGCGCTGCGGCGAGCACGCGACCGTTTTGGCTGATGATCAACGTGTGCTGACCCGGTGTCGCGTTAGCTGGGATCGTGACCCTGATCTGGTTGCTGCTCGACACAGTTTTGGTTCCCAAATCAACTGGTGTCGAGTGCATTACCGCTCGAACTTGCTGTCCAACCCAGCCATATGGGAACCGGACGGTCATCGAATCACCAGCGACCACCGAATCGGGAAGTTGAATCTCCAA
>JAKPAQ010000527.1 GCA_029779385.1 Actinomycetes bacterium
GGCTCATCTTCGCTGATCACACCCAGCGCGCTGAGTTCAGCCAAGGTCGAGTCCATGGCCGGTCTGCTTGCCGGAAGTTCAGGCCTTTCGGTCAGTTGGTTCAGTCGTGTCCTGGCGAAGTCTCGTACTGCCCCAACGAGAAAATTGCGGTCAGTCTCTTCAAGAATCATCTATTCCTCCTGCGCACCGCTCGAATATGACCACCGGTCATGTGATGCGTGTCACTACGCTAACTCGCGAGGGGGTCACGCTCGAAGCGTGCTGCGCCAGACCGAAAGGATTTGCGGCCCAAAAAGTAGGCGAAACCGTGTCATATTCGGACCTGCGGCCCGTCATCTACGAGACGAGGCGCCCAGGGTGCCGAAATCTCGGGTGCACGCCTGAGCGCCTCGTTCCCATCGCTGCGTGGCCTCGGGACCTCGCAGTCGGGATACGGCCATGTTGCCACGGCAGAACACTGCACGTAGGGGTAATCTCCTCGTTGGCATAAATAGCTGGCAAAGATGAGGGATGATTCAAAGATGGCACGTGGACGATCGCTGACTCGTCGCGCCTCCATGGCGCTGGCGACTCCGGTTGTCGCTGTCCTCGTTGCCTCTACGGCCGTTTCGCCGCCTTCGGCACCGCAAGACCCTGTCGAACTATCGAAGCTTTCGTTCACTTCGACCCAAAACACACCCGCCCAGACCATGATGGTGATCGGTGATTCCTACTCCTCGTACTACGGCGACCTAACCACCCGCTACCCGGGATGGTGGGCGTACTTGGCCGCGGACCTCAACTTGGAGCCCGTAGTTCGCGCACAGCCAGGCACGGGTTTCGTGGCCAGCGGCAGATCGTGCGAATTAACCAAATTTGCCGAGAGAATGTCGGCAATCCGGCTAGCCAACCCAAAGATTCTTGTCATCGCTGGTGGCCGAAACGATTGGCGAACTTGCACAGCGTCCGGTCGATTGGCGCCTGCAACCCGGACTCAAATCAAGCACGAAACCGACGCCTACTTCCGAATTCTCGCAACTGTTTGGTCAGACATGGGCAGGTCTGCCAGCGATGTTTATGTGTTGAGTCCTTGGGGATCTTCGATGTCCAAAAAGGGCAGCGTGATCCGGCCCATCATTCGTGACTCGGCAGTTGCATCTGGTTTCAATTGGATTCGAACCGAGCCGCTGGTTCGGGCGAATACGGTTGACGGCATCCACCCGAACCAGTCCGGAAACCTTCAACTCAGCGAACAGGTCCTGACGAACTCTGACCTGCGTGCTCGGTTCGCCGCTGGGGCCAACTAGTTAGACAGCACCACATTCGGCGCAATGTCGCGATCCCACGCGACGCGGTTGCGAACAGACTGCACACGGCGCGATTACCTCGCGGCCACAACCGGTGCAGTGGTGCCCGGCGGCAAATCCCGAATCGTGGAGCGGGAACCCACAGAACGGGCAATCGCCCTTGCGCACCCGCATTCCCGGAACCCGTACGGCTAGGTATTTCTGTAGCACCCTAAAGGCCACGATCGTAGCCACGACGCCCAGAATCGAAAGCACAATCGGGCCTAGGTCGAGCGGATCGATGTAGTCAGTGATGTAGTCAACGGCAAACACCAGCGCCATCACCGCGCCGACCGCGGCGCAAGCAAAGCCGAGCGGCAAGTAACGTGACTCGCGTTCGCGCAGGCGACCGATTAGCACATAAGAACCGACCGTGATTAGCGCAACGAGGCCAAACAGCAGGAGCGCAGTGATCCAGCCGCGCAGACCTGATTTGCTCTGCTCCTCATAGGTTTTCCTCGCGTCCTCAGCGGCTTTTCGCGCCGTTGTCTCCTGCGCGCTCTTTTCCTTCGTTTCTTGCGCCAATAGCTTCTGGTTTGCTTGGGCGGCTTCGTAGGCCTCTTTGGCCTCAGGTACGCCTTCGCCCTTGGCCATCGCCAAGGTGTACTCCGACCGCGCCAAATCTAACGTGTTTACTGCTGACTCTTCTGCCGACAAGGCGAGGTTGTATTTCTCCATCGCATCGTTGGCCTTTTCGTCTGCCGCCGTAACGCTGGCATACGAGACCGTGTTTGGCAGCGCCTCCTCGACCCAACCTGGAATCTTGTAATAGGTCCAGCCGGCACCGATTAGTAAGAAGGCCGCAAGCAGCACCGAGAGGAACTTCTCGCTACGTGTTGCTTCAATTTCCTCAGTGGCAATTCGTGTACTCATTTTCTCTCCTGGGAAGGAACGGTCCGGGGACGAAAAGTGACGGTCAAGTCGCAATCCAAAGCTGCGGCGATACGCAACAGAGTGTCCAACTTTGGCGGTCGCGAGCCGGCTTCGAAACGTGCGATCGCCGACTGGGTGGTGCCACACAGTTCGGCGAGCTCACGTTGCGACAGCCGACGAACGCCGCGCTGATCTATCACTTGTTGAGCAAGCCCGGCATAGAAGCCTTCGTGCTCGATCGGAACAACCATGAAGCGAACATATCGCACACACGCTATATTTGCATAGCACGTGTGCAATGTATTCTTGACAACTCGCTGTCGCCGGGAAGAACTCCAAGTGTGTGCTGCGCCACAGTAGTAATTTCGACACCTCAACTCTTGGCACAAAATTCCTGCGATTCCGGCGTGACCCCTAACTCAGTGTTCACTATTTGGACACGAGTTCCATATTTTGAGACGCGAGCTTGTGGCTGACCCGCTCTCCTGCCCAAACTTGACGCATGCTCGCAGCACACCCGGTCTGGCTCGTGGAACGACTCCACGTTGACCTCGGTCGTGCTCGCTCAATGATGTGTCGTTGAAACTTCTCCTCCCCCATCGCAATTCGCGCTGAGTCGACGAAGACCGCGCTGCCGCCATCTGGACCAGAGAGCAACAATGACTACCTCCACTGCACCTGCACGCACCCGCCGCCGAAAAGGCGAAGGCCAATGGGCCTTGGGTTATCGCGAGCCGCTGAACGCGAACGAGCAGTCCAAGAAGGACGACAACCCGCTCAACGTGCGTGCCCGGATCGAAAACATCTACGCCAAGGGCGGCTTCGACAGCATCGACGGCGGCGACCTGCGCGGCCGCTTCCGCTGGTGGGGCCTCTACACCCAGCGCAAGGCTGGCATCGATGGCGGCAAAACCGCCACCTTGGCGCCAGAAGAACTCGATGATCGCTTCTTCATGATGCGAGTTCGCATCGACGGCGGCCAATTGACTCTTGAGCAACTTCGCACGATCGCGGACATCTCTGTGGAGTTCGGCCGCGATACCGCAGACCTGACCGACCGGCAAAACATCCAGTACCACTGGATCGACGTTCGCGACGTGCCGACTATCTGGAACCGCCTCGAAGCAGTGGGGCTGTCCACGCAAGAAGCCTGCGGCGACTGCCCTCGAGTAATCCTTGGCAGCCCGGTAGCCGGCGTTTCACGCGACGAGATCATCAACGGCCAGCCCGCCATCGATGCCATCGAAAGCCGGTACATCGGCGACCGCGCCTTCTCAAACCTGCCGCGCAAGTTCAAGACGGCAATCAGTGGCGATCCCGGACACGACGTAGTCCCACAGATCAATGACGTCGCCTTCATCGGTGCAGTTCACCCCGAGCACGGTGCCGGCTTCGACCTTTGGGTCGGCGGTGGCCTATCCACCAACCCGATGCTGGCCCAACGCGTCGGCGTCTGGGTCCCGCTGGCCGAGGTCCCCGAAGTGTGGGAAGGCGTCGTCAGCATCTTCCGCGACTATGGCTACCGCCGCCTGCGGTCACGCGCCCGACTGAAGTTCCTGATCGCCGACTGGGGCATCGCGAAGTTCCGCGAGGTTCTCGAATCGAAATACCTGGACCGTAAACTCATCGACCTAGAGGCTCCCGAAGTGCCGGGCACCCCGACCGATCACGTTGGCGTGCATCGCCAAATCGACGGCAACTTCTACGTCGGTTTCGCCACCACCGTCGGTCGGATTTCTGGAACGTTGCTCAACCAAGTGGCCGACGTCGTCGAGGCGCATGGCTCTGGCCGCGTCGCGCTCACGCCGATGCAAAAGCTCATCGTGCTCGACGTCGCCGAAGACCAAGTCGAGTCGTTGATCGTCGCGCTAGCCGGACTCGGCCTGCAAGCGCGTCCGTCGCAGTGGCGCCAGCACACGATGGCCTGCACCGGAATTGAGTTCTGCAAGTTGGCGATCGTCAACACCAAGGACCGCGCCGCCGAGCTGATTGATGAACTCGAAACTCGAGTGCCGGAGTTGGACACCCCGATCACGGTGAACGTCAATGGCTGCCCAAACAGTTGCGCGAGAATCCAGACCGCCGATATTGGCTTGAAAGGCCAACTGGTCGTCGATGAGAACGGCGACCAAGTCGAAGGGTTCCAGGTGCACCTCGGTGGCGCCTTGGGTCTGGACGCCGGCTTTGGTCGCAAACTTCGAGCGCACAAGGTCACCGGTAAGCAATTGCCCGACTACGTCGAAAAGTTGAGCCGCACCTACCTCGCCCAACGTGACACCGGCGAGTCATTCGCAAACTGGGTCGCCCGCAGCGACGACGAGGTGCTGCGATGACGAACTCGACTCGGGCCGTCCCTTACTACTGCCCGTTTTGTGCAGACGAAGATCTGCGGCCGCACGGAACCACCCACGGCCAGTGGGAGTGTCGGGCCTGCCTGCGCGCATTCAACCTAGGTTTTATCGGCCAACTGGCCACAACTAACAACAGCACGGAAGGGAGGAACGCACGATGACCGCACCGGCACTCGTACTGCTAGCACATGGCAGCCGCGACCCGCAGTCAGCAACAACCATCAACGCCCTCACGGAGGTGGTGCGCTGCATGCGTCCCGACCTTCGAATCGAGGAGGCCTAC
>JAKPAQ010000104.1 GCA_029779385.1 Actinomycetes bacterium
GCACGCCAAGAGTTGACGCAGGTCGGCCAGACCGCGGCCTCCTTTGGCTGAGTGGGGCTAGTGTCGGTGGCTCGCACTAGGCTCATGCCATGGCCGAAGTGAGCAAAGAATCGACCCTCGACGAGGCGCCGGCAGATCAACCAGATCTGGAAACCGCGCGCGGCCGAGTTGAGGAGCTGCTGGACCAGATTGAGCGTGCCAAAGATTCCTACTATGGCCAAGACGTTTCCCTCGTTGACGATGCAACATACGACGCGTGGATTCACGAGCTGGCCCAACTCGAACGACTCCACCCGCAACTGCAAGGCCAAGACTCACCGACGCTTGTAGTTGGCGCGGCGACGAATTCGGCGCTCTCGCCGGTTGAACACGCCGAACGGATGCTCAGCCTAGACAACGTTTTTAGCGCGCAAGAACTACGAGACTGGTGTTTGAAGACCGAACGGTTGGCCGGTCGAAAGGTTCGCTGGCTAACTGAAGCCAAGATTGATGGTCTGGCGATTTCGTTGCGCTATGAAAACGGCGTCCTGACCTCGGCCGCTACTCGTGGTGACGGCCGCGTCGGTGAGGACGTCACCGCAAACGCGCTGGCTTTGGACTCCATTCCGAAGAAGCTTGCCGGCACCGGGCACCCGGACCTGGTCGAGGTGCGCGGCGAGGTGTTCATTGGCATCGAGGCATTTGAACGCCTCAACATTTTCCAGAGCGAACTTCGCGATCGAGTCGTCGCCGAGGCAACTGCTCGCGGCATCGATCCAGACCGGGCCGCAGCAACGGCGATGCGTCGGTTCGCGCCATTTGCCAACCCGCGAAACGCGGCCAGCGGGGGACTGCGTCAACAGGTCGACAAAAAAGATGGTCTAGAGCTTGAGGCCGCTCAACTGCGAATCAGTTCGTTGACACTTTTTGTCCACGGGATCGGCGCGTGGCCCAATCCGCCGGTGGCCGCCCAAAGTGAGGTCTACGACTTACTCAGTCAGTGGGGACTGCCGACCAGCCCGAACACGCGCGTATTGGACCAAAGTGAGCAGGTAATCGATCGGGTGGCCGAACTCGGTGAACACCGTCACGATCTTGAGCACGAAATCGACGGGGTTGTCGTCAAGGTCGACGAGCTGGCGCTGCACGGCGAACTGGGCGAAACCAGCCGCGCTCCGCGCTGGGCGATCGCCTACAAATACCCGCCAGAAGAGGTGCAAACAAAGCTGCTCGACATCGTGGTTTCGGTGGGCCGGACTGGCCGCGCCACCCCGTATGCAGTGATGGCGCCAGTTCGGGTGGCCGGCAGCGTCGTGCGTCAGGCCACCTTGCACAACCAAGATGTCGTCAAGGCCAAAGGCGTACTGATCGGCGACACGGTGGTGCTGCGCAAGGCCGGCGACGTGATCCCGGAGGTTCTCGGTCCTGTGGTTGACCTGCGCGACGGCAGCGAGCAGGTATTCGTGATGCCCAAATCCTGTCCCGAGTGCGGGGCAACGCTGCGCTCGATGAAGGCTGGCGATATCGATCAGCGCTGTCCCAACGCGCGCGACTGCCCGGCCCAAGTCCGCGGACGAGTCGAGCACATTGGTTCTCGTGGCGGGCTGGACGTGGAGGCATTAGGTGAGGTCGCGGCCGCGGCTCTTACGCAAGGAATCGGTGCTCCGCTGGAAACCGAGGCGGGCCTCTTTGAGTTGACCTTGGCCCAACTGGTCCCGATCGAAGTGCTGGTGCGCGACGCCGAGACCGGTGAAACCAAACTCGACGAGCAGACCGGTGAGCCGATTCGTCGGACGCCATTTCGAGTCAAGACCGGCGAGCCGTCTTCACAAGCCGAAAAACTCCTCGAAGAACTCGAGAAGGCGAAAACCAAAGACCTGTGGCGCCAGTTAGTTTCGCTCAACATTCGTCATGTCGGGCCGGTGGCGGCGCGAGCATTGGCCGGTTACTTTGGCTCGTTGGCGGCGATCCGGGCTGCGACGATTGCCGAGTTATCTGCCGTTGAGGGCGTCGGCTCGATCATCGCGGACTCGCTTACCGAATGGTTCGAAGTCGACTGGCATCTAGAGATCGTCGATCGCTGGACGGCTGCCGGGGTGAGCTTCGCGATCGAAGGGCACCCCGGCCCTGGCGCGGCAACCATGACCGCAGGGCCGCTATCGGGGCTAACGATCGTGGCGACCGGCTCGCTGCAGAACTACACCCGCGACTCGGTCAAAGAGGCGATCATCGCCGCGGGCGGCAAACCGTCCAGTTCGGTCAGCAAGAAAACCGACTACGTCGTGGTGGGCGAAAACGCTGGCTCCAAAGCCGACAAAGCCGAGGAGTTAGGCATTGCGATCCTCGACGAGGACGGGTTCACCCGCCTGCTCGCCGAGGGACCGCAAAGCTAAAAGCTTTCGAACCGTTCAGTCCAAGTCGGCGTTCTCGGTGTCGAACAGGTCGGCCGCCATGCCCAAAACCTGTGGGTCCGGAGCGCCGACTACGTCGTAGTCCTTGCCCGGGTAGTCAAACCGCGACAACACGTGGCGAATGGCCGCAAGGCGAGCCCGCTTCTTGTCGTTACTCTTGACCACCGTCCACGGGGATTTCTTCGTGTCAGTCTTCTTGAACATCGCTTCTTTGGCTTCGGTGTATTCGTCCCACCGGTCCAGCGACGCCAAGTCCATTGGCGAGAGTTTCCATTGACGCACCGGGTCGATCTGGCGAATGGTGAACCTAGTCAACTGCTCTGCGCGGCCGACCGAGAACCAGAACTTGATCAGGTGGATGCCGTCGCCGGTCAACATTTTCTCGAACGCGGGCGCCTGCTTGTAGAACTCGGTGTACTGCTCCGGCGTCGCGAACCCCATCACCCGCTCGACGCCGGCGCGGTTGTACCAAGAGCGGTCGAAGAAAACGATCTCGCCGTTGGTGGGCAGGTGCTGGGCGTAGCGCTGGAAGTACCACTGACCCGACTCGACCTCGGTGGGCTTCTCGAGCGCGACAACGCGAGCGCCGCGAGGGTTGAGCCATTCGGTGAAGCGCTTGATCGTGCCGCCCTTGCCGGCCGCGTCGCGGCCCTCAAAAACCATCACGATCCGTTGACCAGTGTCCTTGATCCAGTACTGCAGTTTCAGCAGTTCGATCTGCAGCAGGCGCTTTTCATGCTCGTACTCTTCGCGAGTGATCTTGGTGTCGTAGGGGTACCCCTCGCGCCAGGTTTCGACTACGTTTCCGTCCGGGTCGACCAAGATTGGGTCGTCATCGTCCTCGTCGATGACCGTGAAGCCTTCGGGGATTCGATTGAGCAGTGAAGAAGGGAGCATGACAAGAAGATATACGTGACGTGGTGAAACAACAGGTGAACGGGCACGCGACTTAGGGCGAGTCGTTGCGGCTCACTAAGATGAAAGCCATGTCCTCACCCGAGATTTCCCGCGACGACGTCGCGCACTTGGCGAGTCTGGCGCGAATCGAGTTGTCCGACGACGAACTCGACCGACTCGGCGCCGACCTGCCCGCAATCCTTGAACACGTAAAGGTCGTCCAGGGTGTTGCCGGCGCCGACGTGCCAGCGATGAGCCACCCGGTGCCGCTGACCAACGTGTTTCGCCCCGATGTGGCCACCCCGGGTTTGACGCCAGAGCAGGCACTTGAGATGGCGCCGGCCAGCGAAGAGCAGCGGTTCCTAGTTCCGAAGATTTTGGGGGAAGAATGAGCGACTTGACCCGACTCTCCGCCGCCGAGCTGGCTGACTCACTGGCCTCGGGTCAGACGACCTCGGTGGAAATCACCCAACAGCACCTAGACCGGATTGCTGCGGTCGACGGCCAGATCAATGCCTTTTTGCACGTTGATCCAGACGGCGCCCTCGCTGCTGCTGCAGAGGTAGACCGGCGCCGGGCGGCCGGTGAGGACTTGGCGGCGCTCGCAGGGGTTCCGGTGGCGGTCAAGGACGTCCTCGCCACTACCGGCCTGCCGACCACGTGCGGCTCGAAGATGCTTGAGGGCTGGATTCCGCCCTATGACGCGACCGTCGTCGCTCGGCTCAAGGCGGCCGGAATGCCGATCTTGGGCAAGACCAACATGGACGAGTTCGCGATGGGCTCATCGACTGAGCACTCGGCCTACGGCCCGACTCGCAACCCTTGGGACACCAGCCGAATTCCCGGCGGTTCCGGCGGCGGTTCCGCCGCGGCAGTGGCCGCCTTCGAGGCGCCACTGGCGATCGGCACCGACACTGGCGGCTCCATCCGTCAGCCCGGCGCGGTCACCGGAACGGTCGGAGTAAAGCCGACTTACGGGGGAGTGTCGCGCTATGGACTGGTGGCGATGGCCAGCAGTCTCGACCAGGCTGGTCCGGTCACTCGCACGGTGCTGGACGCGGCCCTGTTGCACGAAGTGATGGCCGGTCATGACGTTCGTGACTCGACCAGTCTGGCTGCCGAGGTTCCGCCAGTGGTTGCGGCGGCGCGCCGCGCCGACGTGGCCGGGCTTCGCGTGGGTGTGATCACTGAACTTGGCGGCGAGGGATTTGAGCCTGGTGTGCGCGCCCGGTTCGACGAATCGCTTGAACTGCTGGCCAAAGCCGGCGCCGAGATCGTCGAAGTTTCCTGCCCGAGTTTTGAGCACGCCTTGGCCGCCTACTACTTGGTGATGCCCAGCGAAGTGAGCAGCAACTTGGCCAAGTTCGACGCGATGCGTTATGGCCTGCGGGTTTCCCCGGAGGGGGTAGTCGACCCCAGCGCCGAGCAGGTCATGGCGGCCTCGCGCGATGCGGGCTTTGGTGATGAGGTCAAGCGCCGGATCATCTTGGGCACCTACGCGCTTTCTAGCGGTTACTACGACGCCTATTACGGCTCGGCACAGAAGGTCCGCACCTTGATCGCCCAGGATTTCGAGAACGCCTTCGCCAAGGTTGACGTGTTGGCTTCGCCGACCGCCCCGACGGTCGCCTGGCCGCTCGGCGAAAAGCTCGACGATCCGTTGGCGATGTATTTGCAGGACATTGCCACGATCCCGGCGAACCTCGCTGGCGTGCCGGGCATTTCGCTGCCGGTTGGTTTGTCTGAGGGCCTGCCAGTTGGCTTGCAGTTCTTGGCGCCTGCCCTTGGCGACGACCGACTCTACAACGCCGGCGCGGCGCTCGAACGTCTGTTGACCGAACGCGACGGTGCGGCTTTCGCCTCGCTAATCCCCGAACTTGAGGTGGCCCGATGAGCAAGACTGCCGTTTCCTTCGAGGACGCGCTGACCCGCTACCAACCGGTGATGGGGTTGGAGGTGCACGTCGAACTCAACTCGGCCACCAAGATGTTTTGTGGCTGCCCGACCGAGTTCGGTGCCGAGCCGAATACTCAGGTTTGCCCGGTCTGTTTGGGTCTGCCAGGTGCGCTGCCGGTGGTCAACGCTAAGGCGATCGAGTCGGCGATCCGGATCGGGTTGGCGCTCAATTGCAGCATCGCTACTTGGTGCCGGTTTGCTCGCAAGAACTACTTCTATCCAGATATGCCGAAGAACTTCCAAACTTCGCAGTACGACGAGCCGATCGCTTTTGAGGGCTATGTCGACCTCGAGGTTGACGGCGAAATTTTCCGCATCGAAATCGAGCGCGCTCATATGGAGGAAGACACCGGCAAATCGCTGCACGTTGGCGGCAGCACCGGGCGGATTCATGGCGCCGACCACTCGCTGTTGGACTACAACCGAGCCGGTATCCCGTTGATCGAAATCGTCACCAAGACGATCGAGGTCCCCGGCGACAAGGCCCCGGCAGTTGCTCGGGCTTACGTGAACTACTTGCGTGACTTGATGGTCGCGCTCGACGTTTCGGACGCCCGAATGGATCAGGGATCGCTTCGTGCCGACGTGAACCTTTCACTCAAGCCATTAGGTTCTGACGTGCTTGGTACGCGGTCTGAGACCAAGAACGTCAACTCGTTCCGCTCGGTTGAACGGGCAGTTCGGTTCGAAGTCGGCCGCCACGCCGAGATCCTCGACGGCGGCGGCTCGATCATTCAAGAGACTCGCCATTTCCACGAAGCTGACGGCAGCACTTCGGCTGGTCGTCCAAAATCTGATGCCGATGACTACCGCTATTTCCCCGAACCTGA
>JAKPAQ010000105.1 GCA_029779385.1 Actinomycetes bacterium
GCATTCGACCTCGATGACACTCTCGCGCCGTCGAAGCAGCCGATCCCGGCGGTGATCGCCGATCTGCTGGTGCGCTTGGCCGAGAAAGTCCAAGTGGCGGTGATTTCTGGCGGCCAGTTGGGCCAGTTCACCACCCAGATTGTCGACCAGTTGCCGCGCGAGGCCGTCGAGGTTTTTGACCAGATTCATTTGTTGCCGACTTGCGGGACGCAGTACTACCGACTCCACGGCGACGACGTAGTCACGGTCTACGCGCACAAACTCACCGCTGACGAACGTGATCGGGCGCTGGCCGCGGTGGAGAGCCAGGCCCGCGAACTCGGGTTGTGGGAGTCAAAGACGTGGGGCGACATCCTCGAGGACCGTGGCTCACAAATCACGTTCTCGGCGCTAGGCCAGCAGGCGCCAATCGACGCCAAGACGGCTTGGGACCCGGACGGTTCGAAGAAGTCGGCTTTGCGCGAAGCGGTGGCGGCCAAGTTGCCGGACCTAGAAGTGCGCTCTGGTGGTTCGACTTCGGTCGACATCACCCACCGCGGGATCGACAAGGCCTACGGGATGAAGAAACTCGTCGAGCACACCGGGATCGACCTGGCCGACATGTTGTTCATCGGCGACCGGCTCGACCCAGACGGAAATGACTACCCAGTGTTGGCGCTCGGCGTGCCGTGCCACGCAGTCGAGGGCTGGCAGGACACCGCCACCTATCTGGAAGAACTAATCGCCACGCTCTAACCAGCGAGAATGATTAGGCCCGGTTCGTTGCCGTCGGGCGAGCAGGTGCGGGCTTTTTGTCGTCGTCTTCGGAGGGCTCGCGTTTTGCCACGAATCGGTAGCCGACGTTTCGTACGGTGCCGATCAGGTTTTCATTCTCAGTGCCTAGTTTTGCGCGCAGCCGTCGGACGTGAACGTCCACGGTCCGAGTGCCGCCGAAATAGTCGTAACCCCAGACTTCTTGCAGCAACTGGGCCCGGGTAAACACTCGGCCGGGGTGCTGGGCGAGGAACTTGAGCAGTTCGAATTCCTTGAACGTCAGGTCCAGCGGGCGACCCTCAAGCTTGGCGGTGTAGGTGACGTCGTCAACAACTAAACCGCTGGAAGTGATCAGGTGGCCGTCTTCGCCCGCGGGGTCATTCGCCGAGATTCGGCCGATGCCCAGTCGCAGTCGAGCCTCGAACTCTGCCGGGCCGGCGGTAGTCAAGATGACGTCGTCCATTCCCCAGTCGGCGGCGGCAACGCTTAGCCCGCCTTCGGTGAGGATCAAGATCAACGGGCATTCGATCCCGGTGGTGCGAAGGACTCGGGTCAGGCTGCGGACCTGCGCTAAGTCTTGGCGGCCGTCGACTAGGACTGCGTCACACGGTGGCGCGTCGAGCAGGGCGCTGGCTTCGGCGGGCAGCACTTTGATGTTGTGTCCGAGCAGCGCAAGCGCCGGCAGGACTTCAACCGATGACTGGGTGCTCTTGGTGAGCAGCAGCAGATGGGACATCGTGTAGGGCCTCCTAAAACACGTAAAGGCCCCGATGAACAAATGTTCATCGAAGCCTCATCGCATGCTCAACCCTACGTCATGTGTCCGGCAGATAACCAAATGCGTCACACTTGTGAGGGGGACGTCACACGGGTGACATCTTTCATTTGAGCGAGAGGACGGCAGATGCCGGGCTTGATCACCCTCGGAATCGCGATCGCGATCGCGGCGGTTGTCGCCTTGTTCCTGCACTTCAAAAATGGGCGATTCGCTAGTGCTGATTCGAGTGCTGAGGACGACCTGCTTAGTGCAGGTGACTTGGGTGCGGACCTGGGTGAGCGAGCGACGCTGGTCCAGTTCTCGAGTTCTTTTTGCGCGCCGTGCCGAGCCACCAAAATCGTCTTGGCTCAAGTCGTTGAGTTGGTGCCGGGGATAGCCACGGTTGAGATAGACGCGGAATCAAATCTCGACCTCGTTCGAAAGCTAGACATCCTGCGCACGCCGACGGTATTGATCCTTGACGAGCGCGGAAGAATCGCTAGTCGCGCTTCGGGAGCGCCAACCAAGGAGCAAGTGCTGGCAGCACTCGATGCTGTAATTGCAGGAGAAATAGACTCGTCATCTTAGTATTTGGACGTACGTCTCAAAAAGTGAGACGAAAAGGGGATTTCTCGGGCCTTTGCCTTTAGTCTTTCGTCATGTTCACGACACACCTAACCCGACGCCTCGCGGTCGATAACTGCCGCACGCGTTCGGCGCTGTGTCCGGCTTGCTGACTTTCTTTGCCCGTAAACCCGTCAGCCCCCTCCTGTTTTGGAGTTTTTCACCATGCCCGAAATCACCTCGGTAGACCCGCGCGGCCTGCGCTTCGTCGCCTCGGCCACTGCTGCCACCTTGGCGCTGGTGCTGGTCGCGCCGGCTAACTTGCAAATCGCCTTGCTGTCGTTGCAGACGCTGTTGTTCGCGCTCGGCGCCTTCATTTCCTTGCAAGCGTCGCCGTGGTCTTGGCTGTTCCGCACCTTCATCCGTCCGCGGATCGGCGCTCCAACTGAGACCGAGGATTCGCGTCCGCCGCGGTTCGCTCAACTCGTCGGTTTCGTGTTTGCGGCCACTGGCCTGATCGCATTCGCGGTCGGGGCAACGACAGTTGGCCTAATTGCGGTGGCATTCGCTTTCGCTGCCGCCCTGCTCAACGCCACCACCGGCTTTTGCCTCGGCTGCGAGATGTACCTGACCACCCGTCGCCTAGCCAAACAACTGGCCTGAGCGAACCCACAATCATCACCAAACCCGAAAAAGAGGAAGAAAAATGAGTCGCGAAAATTCACTAGTCACCGCTGACTGGGTTGAAGAGCACCTAGACGATCCGTCGATCGTGCTTATCGAGGTCGACGAAGATGTCGAGGCGTACGACAAGGGCCACATCCCCGGCGCGATCAAGCTTGACTGGAAGAAGGACCTGCAAGACGGCGTCCGTCACGACTTCGTCGGCAAGGCCGCCTTCGAGGCGCTACTGAGCGAGCGTGGCGTCAGCAACGACGACACTGTCGTGTTCTACGGCGGCAACAACAACTGGTTCGCCGCCTACGCCTACTGGTACCTGACGTACTACGGCCACAAGGACGTTCGCCTGCTCGACGGTGGTCGCAAGAAGTGGGAACTGGACAGCCGCGAGTTGACCGACGAGGTCCCCACCCGCGCCGCGACCACCTACGTCGCCCAGGAGCCCAACAACGACATCCGTGCGTTCCGCGACGAAGTGATTGCTGCCATTGGTGTGCAGAACCTGATCGACGTGCGCAGCCCCGACGAGTTCGCCGGCCGCTTGCTCGCGCCGGCTCACGTTCCCCAGGAAGCAGCCCAAATCGGCGGTCACATTCCGACCGCGGGCAATGTCCCATGGAGCAAGGCCGCGAACGACGACGGCACCTTCAAGTCCGACGCTGACCTGACCAAGCTTTACGCCGAGGTCGGCCTCGACCAGGAAAAGGACACCATCGCCCTTTGCCGCATCGGCGAGCGCAGCTCGCACACCTGGTTCGTTCTCAGCGAAATCCTCGGCTACAAGAACGTCAAGAACTACGACGGTTCGTGGAGCGAGTACGGCTCCCTGCGCGGCGTTCCTGTCGCGCTCGGCGATGAGCCAGGGGAGGCCTGACATGTGTGGAGCAATCCAGGGAGGCCCGAGCCTCGAAGGTGTCGACGTAGCCAACCAGGCCGTCATCCAAGGCATCGTCACCCGTGACAACCAGCCGGTGGGCAACGCCTACGTGCGTTTGCTCGATCGCAATGGCGAGTTCACCGCCGAGGTCCCGACTTCGGCGACCGGACAGTTCCGTTTCTTCGCCGCTCCCGGCGACTGGACGTTGCGGACGCTGGCGCCGCGTGCCGAAGTGGTCGACTCCCCAGTGAGCGCCGCTAAGGGATCGGTGGCCGAGGTAGCCGTCGCCATCTGAGTGCAAAAACGGCCGGGCCCAAGATGATTCTTGGGCCCGGCCGTTGCTATTTCTATTGAGGCTAGGTCAGGTCGCGGTAGTGGTCCAGCAGGCTCGAGACCACACTGAGGGCAGATTGCATTTCTTCAATGTGTGCCGGATCAAGAACCCGCAGGATCTCCTTTAGCCCGCTCGTTGAGACGCCAACGGTTCGAGGTAGATACTCCACGGTGCACAGGTCTTGCAGGTCGTCGAACTTTCCGGCCCAGTCGTCGCCCATGACAAATAGATCCACGTTGTGCTCGAGGATGTCGTTGCGCTTTTGTTCCCAAGTTTCCTCGGGAATCACTAGGTCGACGCCCTTGATTGCGCCCACGATTGCGGCTCGGTCGGCGTAGGGGACAACGGTCTGTTTGCCCTTGCCGGTGTTGAAGTTGTCGGTCGAGACGCCGACGATCAAGCGGTCGCCGCGCTCGCGCAACCGCTCGAGTAGGCGAAGGTGGCCGACGTGAAACAAGTCGAAGGTGCCATAGGTCAGGACGGTCGTCACAGCCACAAGGATACGTAGCGAAGTGGCTTTAGGAGACTTGGTCGGGAAGGACGTCGTCGGGATGTTTCTCTAGGTACTTGGCCATTTCGTCATTCTTCATGGCGGTGAACAACTCGTTGAGTTTGTCTTGCTGGAGTACGACGATGCTTCCGTAAGTCGGATCCGTGTCCGTGCCTTGGACGGGCGCGGTCATGAAGGTTACGTCCT
>JAKPAQ010000133.1 GCA_029779385.1 Actinomycetes bacterium
CGCCGTTGAGGCCGGCCTGCTCACCGGCTACTCCAACGCCCGATCCGAGGGCTACAACCGACTCGCGAAACACGAAGGCCGCAACGCCTTCGGCTTCCGCAACACCGACAACCAACGCCGCCGCATACGCTGGGCCTGCACTCGTCAACACCGACGAGCAACAGCCTGACCAACGAGATGCCCGGTCAAGTTCGATGAGCCCCGTTAGCACGGAGAACGACATTCCTGGTTTCGTTTACCAACTGGCCGTCGACTTCAAGGAAGAGGTTGAGCAGCGCACGGGCTGGAAACTGCTCTGGGACGCGAGCAAGGAGAAGCACCAGAAGGAAGAAGTAGCCCAAGCTTTGGCTGGTGCCATGTGGCGTAGCCAATGCAAGGCGGCAAATGTCGATGTCAGCAAGGAAGTGAACGTCGGCCGCGGGCCGGTCGACTTCAAGTTCTCCCAGGGCTGGTCGGCAAGGGCACTCCTCGAGCTGAAACACATCGGGTCGACGGGCTTCTTCACCGGTGCTGAGAAACAAGTCCCGCAGTACTTGGCCAGCGAGAACATCGAACATGCCGTCTACGTCGCCATCGGTTACACAGACAGAGACTTTGAGCCGAGCCGAATCCAACGTGTGCGAGACACCTGCGACGCCCTACAGGATCAACTCGGAGTCAGCGTGCGGTTGGTAATCATCGACGCCAGACCCAGCACGAAGACGTCGGCGTCAAAGCAGCGGTGAGCAACGCACATTTCGGCACACCGTGCGCGGCCGTGACTGGATCTGGCGCGGTCAAGTCCGGATCGGTGGTGTACGACGGTGATCCGTCGATGTTGTTCGATCAGGCGGTGATCGCGCCGGCGATCAGGTCGTTCGGCACCTCCTCGTGGTCGTTGTCGGCGATGCGCTCGGTCAGGACGGCTCGGGCGTTCTTGAGGGCTTCGAGGCCGAGGTAGCGGCGTTGTTCGGCCCACTCGTCGTGCTGCTCGGCCAGCACCGCCCCGACGAGGCGGATGATGGCCTCGCGGTTGGGGAAGATGCCTACGACGTCGGTGCGGCGGCGGATCTCGCGGTTGAGGCGCTCGATGGTTATCTTGAGCCACTGGCCGGGCTGGTGCCTTGACCTGCGGTTTTTCGTGCTGGACGTGTCCGGGACGAGGGTGTTCGGGGGCGTGTCCGGGCTCGTCGTCAGGGGCGGTTTTCGAGTGGGTCTCGGGCGTGTCGCGCGCGCTGGTCGCCGAGGGCTTGGGCGAGGGCGTGCCGCAGTTGCTGGTTGT